>DASQWP010000018.1:0-4882 GCA_035640195.1 Gaiellaceae bacterium
GATCGAGCGCGCGAAGACGCGCCCCACGGGCGAGACGATCGAGTGGCTCGCCGCGCGGCTCGGCGTCGACCGCACCTTCCTCGAGACCGGTGTCTCCTCCAGCGAGCGGGAGCGCGTCGAGAGCGTCATCGCCCGAGCGGAGGCCGCGCTCGAGGACAGCCGGTACCCGGAGGCCATCCAGGATCTCGGGAAGCTCGCCCCGACGCTGGCGACGATCGCGGCCCCCGAGCTCGAGCTGCGAGCCCTCCTCGCCGAGTCCTGGGCTCGTATGTACCAGGGCGAGGTGCGCAAGGCGATTCAGCTGCTCGAGCCGGCCCGCTCGATTGCAGAGGGGCCCACGTTCACGGACCTAGCACGAGC
Organism: Gaiellaceae bacterium; assembly: GCA_035640195.1. Classification (GTDB taxonomy): domain Bacteria; phylum Actinomycetota; class Thermoleophilia; order Gaiellales; family Gaiellaceae; genus DASQWP01. Next base: position 361 of record DASQWP010000018.1, read on the forward strand.
GGACGTGCTCTTCCGCCTCGCAGTGTGCCGTTACAAGCTCAACTCGATCTCAACTGCGCTCGCCCTCTTCACCGAATCCCTCGAACTGGCGAGCCGCTCCGAGCTGCCGTCTGACCGCCTGCGCTCGGGCATCTTCCACTGGCGCTCGCGGTGCTATCGCCGTCAGCGCGACTGGGAGGCTGCTAGAGAGGATGTCGAGCGCGCGTTGGAGCTCGCGGATAGCAGCCACAATCCGCGCGCCGCGGCCGATGCCTACTTTCAGGCCTCACTAATCGCGGAGCGAACCGGACATTGGGTGCTCGCGCGATCGTATGCGGAGCGCGCGAAGGTCATCTTCGAGGAGCTGCACGACCGTTCGAACGTTGGCAAGCTGCTCAACGAGATCGGTGCGCTGAACTTCCAGCTCGGGAAGCCGGAAGACGCCGTCAAGTACCTCAAGGACGCGTTCAGGACCCTCATCGACACGGGCAACGACACGGATGCGGGTCGCGTCATCTCGTCGCTCGCCCAGGTTCATCTCCGTACCGGGAAGCTGGACTTGGCGGAGGAACAGGCCCGGCAGGCGCTCGACCTGCTCGACGGCCGGGTCGACCACATCGATGAGATCGGCAACGCCCAGCTCGTACTCGGGCGGGCCCTCCTCGAGCAGGGAGAGCTCGAGGGTGCGGAAGCCGCGTTCGCGGCCGCCGAGTCGAGCTTCGATCAGCTTTCATCGGCCAGCCATCGCGCCGCCGCCTGGATCGCGAAGGGCGACCTCGAAGCCCGGCGCGGCGACGACCGCCGTTCGGCATCGCTCTATCGCCGGGCGGCCGAAGCCCTCCAAGACTTCCACTTCTAGGAACGAGGTGCCACCTCGGATGAAGGTCAAGGCGCTCCTCGCCCTGACGGCGCTCGCAGCATTCGTCGCGCCGCTCGCCGGCTTCGGCCACTTCGACGGGAGCTAATCGGGAGAAGGAGGTCGCATGGGAACGGCGAACTCTTCCGGCTCGCAACCCGAAAACCGTTCGATCTGTGCACCAGCGTCCTTCCCTCCGCCCTCTTGCCCCTCTGCTCGGGCTGCTGGCCGCCATGTGGCTCGGCGCCGCAGGCCTGATCGCTCAGCACGTCGTCTAGCGCTGTAGAGCTAGACGGACTCGGAGCCCTCGCGCCGGGCTCCGGAGGTCATCTGCAGCTCCGCGCGCGTCACGTCGCGGATGGAGACGATCCCCAGGGTCCGCTCGCCGTCCACGACCGGGAGATGGCGAAAGCCGTGCTCCATCATCGTTTCGAGCGCGTCCGCATGGGTCGTGTCCTCGCTCGCTGTCACGGGGTCGGCGGTCATCCACTCGCGGACGCGCGCCTCGCTCGAGTGCACGCGGCCGGCGACGGCACGGAGGAGATCCCGTTCCGTGAGGATGCCAATGAGGCGCCCGTGCTCGAGCACGACCGCCGAGCCCACGTCGTTGCCGGCCATCCGCTCGGCGGCCTCTCCGAGGGTGTCCTCGGGAGCGACGCCGATGACGTCGCGCGACATGAGCTCGGTCAACCTCGGCATGGCACGAGAATACCCGAGGCGCGTATACTGTCGCTTCACTTTCTGAAGTAACGCGCCTGGAGGTGGGCGAGATGTCGGACAACGGTTACGCGAAGGCGGTGCTCGTCACGACCGAGTGGCTGGCCGAGCATCTGCACGACGAGGCTCTCGTCGTCGCGGAGGTGGACGAGAACCCGGATCTCTACGACGAGGGCCACATCCCGGGAGCGGTAAAGCTCCACTGGAGGGAAGACCTCCAGGATCCGGTCGAGCGCGACGTGGTCGACCGGGAGACCTTCGAGCGGCTGCTCGGCGGGCGCGGCATCGGCACGGACACGGCAGTCGTCCTCTACGGAGACAAGAACAACTGGTTCGCCGCGTACGCGTACTGGTACCTCAAGGTGTACGGGCACGCCGACGTGCGGATCCTCGACGGAGGCCGCCAGAAGTGGATCGACGAGGGGCGGGAGCTCGTGACCGACGTCCCCGCGCCGGAAGCCCGGGAGTACCGGGCGCAGGAGCGCGACGAGTCGATCCGCGCGTACCGGGACCAGGTGCGCGAGTGGATACGCGGGCGCGATGTCGCTCTGGTCGACGTGCGTTCCCCGGCCGAGTACTCGGGCGAGCTGATCGCTCCGCCCGGCTATGAGCAGGAAGGAGCGCAGCGGGCGGGCCACATCCCCACGGCCGCCTCGATCCCCTGGGCGAGCGCCGTTCGCGACGACGGGACCTTCAAGCCGGCGGACGAGCTGCGCGAGCTCTACGGCGCGAAGGGCATCGGGCCGGACGGGCCCGTGACGGCTTACTGCCGCATCGGGGAGCGGAGCGCCCACACCTGGTTCGTGCTCCGCGAGCTGCTCGGCTACGAGGACGTCCGGAACTACGACGGGTCGTGGACGGAGTGGGGGAATCTGGTCGACGTGCCGATCGAGAGGGGCTCCTAGCTTCCCGTTCCCCGGAGCAGTACTCTCGGCTCGCCAACCGAGCCGGAGGTAGGCCATGCTCAAGGAGTTCAGGGACTTCCTTCTCAAGGGCAACCTCATCGAGGTCGCCGTCGCCTTGGTCCTCGCGCTCGCGCTCACGGCGCTGGTCACGTCGCTCGTCGAGGATCTGATCACGCCCCTGATCGCGGCGATCTTCGGCCAGCCGGACTTCTCCGGCCTGACGTTCACCGTCAACGAGAGCACGTTCCGCTACGGCGAGTCTCTGAACGCTCTGGTCGCGTTCGTCCTCATCGGCGCCGTGCTCTTCTTCCTCGTGATCAAGCCCGTGAACGCACTCCTCGAGCGCCGTAGGGGGACGAGCGACCCCACGAACCGGCCGTGCCCGGAGTGCCTGAGCGAGATCCCGATGGACGCGCGCCGCTGCGCGTTCTGCACGAGCGAGGTGGCCGCGTCCGCGTAGACGCCGTCGACTACCACACCGCCGGCGAGCCCTTCCGGATCGTCACCGCCGGGGTGCCGCCTCTCGAGGGGAGCAGGATCCTGGACAAGAGGCGTTTCGCCTCCGAGCGCCTGGACGCGGTGCGCAGGCTCCTCGTCCTCGAGCCGCGCGGGCACGCGGACATGTACGGCTGTTTCGTGACGGAGCCGGAGGACGGAGGAGCCGACCTCGGGGTCGTCTTCTTCCACAACGCTGGGTATTCGACGGCCTGCGGGCACGGGACGATCGCGCTCGTCACCTGGGCGCTCGACACGGGTGTCGTGCCCACCGAGGAGCCGGAGACGCGCGTCGTGGTCGACGTCCCGTCCGGCCGGCTCGACACGGTCGCGCGCGTAGAGGCAGGCAGGGTGCGCTCCGTGCGCTGGCGGAACGTGCCGTCGTTCGTCTTGGCGGAGAGCCTTCTCGCGGAAGGTCTCCGCGTGGACGTCGCCTTCGGCGGCGCCTTCTACGCGTCGGTGGCCTCGCCACTTCCCGTCGAGCCGCGGAACGTCCCCGAGCTCATCCGGCTCGGGCGCGCCGTCAAGCGCTCCCTCGAGGCACAGAGCTCGTTCGTCCACCCGCAGGAGGCGGAGCTCAGGGACGTCTACGGGGTGATCTTCTGGGAGCGGGTCGACTTCGGCCCGCCGCTCAGGCAGCGGAACGCGACCGTTTTCGCCGACGGGCAGGTCGACCGCTCTCCGTGCGGGAGCGGGACGTCGGCCCGACTGGCCCTGCTCCATCGCTCGGGCGAGCTTCCCCACGGCGAGGAGCTCGTGCACGAGAGCGTGATCGGCACGGAGTTCCGGGCCTGGGTCATCGGCCTAGCCGAGGTCGCCGGCCGTCCCGCCGTCGTCACGGAGGTCGAGGGAAGCGCACATCGCACGGGTACCCATGCGTTCGAGCTCGACCCCGAGGACCCCCTCGGGGAGGGCTTCGAGCTTCGGTAGGAGCAGGGAGCGAGCCCGGCACCTGCGCCGCCGGGCGCGGGCGCCGGGGGCCGCATCGCTCCTGCTACGCGTCCCTCTCGCCGACGGCGGAGGGCGCTATCAGAGGCCGCCGGTGGAGACCGACTCCTCCCGGCTGCGGCAAGATTCCTTGGCCGCCGATGCCTGGCGGCACCGATCGATCGCAGCTTCCTAGCTGCCGTCGAAATGCCCGGACTTCACCACGGTCGACACCTCCCTCGAACTTGTGATCGCCTGCTGACGACTTCGCGAGCCCGGGCGTTTCACCGTCATCCCCAGATCGAATTTGCCGTTCCGTCAGCGCCCAGGTGCTCACGACATGGCCAGTGAGCCGCTTCGGGCTGAAGATGGGCTTAAGGTCTGCTTAAGCGCTCGCGCGGAGGAGAGGGCGTGTGAGGCAGGTCGGCCCCCCGTCGCCCTTGCGGGAGATCTCGTCGCCGCGGTACGTGCGCACGTCCACGCCCGCCTTCTCCATTCCACGGCGGGTCTCGTCGTTCCCCTCGAGCGCGAGCGCGACTCGCGGAGCGAGGGCGAGGACGTTCGGGCCCATCGTCTCGAACTCGTCGTCCGGCACCTCGACGAGCTCGATTCCACGCTCTGCGAGGAGCTCGACGAGCCGGAC
>DASQWP010000019.1:0-2047 GCA_035640195.1 Gaiellaceae bacterium
CATGCCGCGCGCCTGCGTGATCGTGCTGGACGCGGTTGGGGCCGGCGAGCTGCCGGACGCGGCGGACTACGGTGACGAGGGCTCGGACACGCTGGGCAACGTCGCGCGCGCCGTGGGCGGCCTCGACCTTCCCAACCTGGAGGCGCTCGGGCTCGGCAACGTCGAGCCGCTCGAGGGCTGCCCGCCGCAGCCGGGCGCACCGGCAGTGGCGGGGCGGCTCGTCCCGCGCTCGAAGGGCAAGGACACGACGACCGGCCACTGGGAGCTCATGGGCATCGTCACGCCGGTCGCCATGCCCACGTACGCGCACGGCTTCCCGTTCGAGGTGATCGAGGAGTTCGCACACCGCACCGGGCGCGGCGTGCTCGGGAACAAGGCCGCGTCCGGCACGGAGATCATCGAGGAGCTCGGGGAGGAGCACCAGCGCACGGGCAAGTGGATCGTCTACACGTCGGCGGACTCCGTCTTCCAGGTTGCCGCCCATGAGGAGACGATCCCGCTGGAGGAGCTGTACGCAGGCTGCACGAGCGCCCGCGAGATCCTCACCGGCAAGCACGCGGTCGGGCGCGTCATCGCCCGGCCCTTCGTCGGCGAGCCCGGAAACTACACGCGGACGCCGAACCGCCACGACTGGTCGCTCAAGCCGCGGCAGCCGAACTACCTGACGCTCGCCCGCGAGGCGGGCGCCACGGTGCACGGCGTGGGGAAGATCCACGACATCTTCGCGGGCGTCGACATCGACGAGTCGCACCCGACGAAGTCGAACATCGAAGGGATCCAGGAGACGGAGCGGCTCCTGCGCGACCTCGAAGCGGGAATCGTGTTCGTGAACCTCGTGGAGACCGACATGCTCTGGGGCCACCGCAACGACCCGGAGAACTTCCATCGCTGCCTCCAGGACTTCGACCGGCGCATCCCGGACCTGCTGGACGCGCTCCGCGCCGGCGACCTCCTCATCCTCACCTCCGACCACGGCTGCGATCCCACGACGCCGTCGACGGACCACTCGCGCGAGCACGCGCTCCTCCTGGCCTACGTCGAGGGGAGAAACGCTGCGGGAGCGGTGCACGAGGGCGAGTTCGCGGACGTGGGGGCGACCGTGAACGCCTGGCTCGGCGGGAAGGCGTCGCGAGGGATCCCGGGCGCACCGTTCCTCGAGCCGTGAGGTTCGACGACCCCGAGCTCGTCCGCCGCGAGTACGCGAGCGAGGAGCGCTTCCTGGCGCGACGGGTTACGTTCGTCGACTACGTCAAGGGCCAAAACGCCGAGCAGCTCGCGCTCGAGGCCCTGGCCGAAGTCGAGCCGGCGCGCGTGCTCGAAGTGGGTTGCGGGACTGGAGCCTTCGCGGAGCGGGTCGCCCGAGAGCTAGGTGCTAGCGTCGTCGCGCTCGACATCTCTCCGCACATGGTGGAGCTCGCACGCCGCCGAGGTGTCGAGGCGCTCGTCGGCACGGCGGAAGAGCTTCCCTTCGCCGACGAGACGTTCGACTGCGCGGTCGCGAACTGGGTCCTGCACCACGTTCCCGACCTCGATCGAGGTCTGGCGGAGATCGACCGCGTCCTTCGCCCGGGCGGGCGGTTCCTCGCGGCGACGTTCGGGGAAGACGACATCTTCGAGCTGTGGGAGCTCCTCGGCGATCCGACCGTGGGGGAGCTCGAGTTCTCAAGCGAGAACGGCGAAGCGACACTTCGCCGTCACTTCGACCGGGTCGAGCGTCGGGACGCCGACGGGGTCGTCGTGTTCCCGGACCACCAGGCGGTGAGGACGTTCCTAGAGAACGTTATCCGCGGCGCCGAGCTCATCGACAACCTGCCCGAGTTCGAGGGACCGTTTGTCGCTACGAGCCGACAGGCGCTCTTCATCGGAACGAGGAGCGGCATTCGATGAGGCTCGACGATCCTGAGGCCGTGGCCCGCGAGTATGCGGACGAGCGCGGGCTCGAGGGCCGGCGTTCCGCCTACGAGCACAGCGAGGGCCCCGACGCGCGGGAGGTGGCCTTCGCGGCCGTCGCGGAAGTCGCCTCTCGGCGCGTCCTGGAGGTCGGCTG
>DASQWP010000020.1:0-7818 GCA_035640195.1 Gaiellaceae bacterium
TGCTCTCCGGGCGCGTAGCCGAGCTCGGCGCGCAGCTTCTCCCGATCGTCCACCGGCTCGAACCCGGTGACGTAGCCGGCGAAGTCGTAGTGCCGCTCCGTCCAGTCGCGGATGAGCGGGAGGTCCGGCCCGAAAGGCTCCGCCACGACGTCGTCGGGATTCCCGACGAAGATGGCCCGGTCGCGAATGCGCGGGAAGCGCGCGATGTGCTCGATCATCTCCGCGTTGTAGTCGGCGGTCAGGAACGCTTCCCGCTCCCCGCCGTCCGGCATCGGCAGCCAGCCGACGAAGTCCGTGAGCCAGACGTAGGCCGCCGACTTGAGCTCGGGGTTCTCGTGCAGGAAATAGTCGAGCTCCCATGCTTCGTCCCCGATCCAGATGTCGTACGGGTCGTCGCGCACGACGTCGTGGAAGAGCATGAAGTTGGCCACGAGGATCTCGTCCATGCGCCGGATCGCCTGGAACGCGTGCAGGTCGTGCTCGGCCGACTCGCTCTCGATGTGCGTCGACTCGTTCGCGAGCTCCGCGCTCGCCGGATGGATGCGCTCGCCCTCCGCCTCGAGCACGGTGGTGACCGGGTGCTGGGCCAGCCAGTCGATCTCGAGGTCGGGAACGAGCTTCCGCAGCTCCTTCGCGATCGCGACGTCGCGCCGCGCGTGGCCGAGCCCGATCGGCGAGGAGACGTAGAGCACGCGGCGGCGCCTCTTGAGCGCGCGGGTCCATCCCCGCTCTGCCGGCGCGGGAGGCGCCAGGGACTCGGCGAAGTCGCGGAACAGGCCGTTGACCTTCACCGGATGACGGGCGTTCGTGAGATGCCCCGCTCCTTCGAGGCCCACGAGCGTGCCCCCGGTCAAGTCCGCAACGGCCGCCGCACGCTCGCGCGTCTGGCAGCCGTCGAGCTCTCCGTGGACGACCAAGACGGGGCACGACACGCGCTGGCAGACGGCCTGCGCCTCCTCGGGACTCTTCCAGGGAAGGGGTGCATCCTCGTCGGCGAGCGCGAGCGTCTCCGGGTCGGTTCCCAGACCCCAGCCGACGCAGTCCTCGATCTGCTTCGTCGAGTGCGGCTCCGGAAGCTGCTGCGAGAAGAAGAAGTCGAGGAAGCCGCGGAAGTCCCGGCGCCAGTAGTGGAGGTTGTACTTCGCCCAGCCCTCGTCGGTGTCGAGCGGCTCGGCGAACGGGAAGCGCAGGTAGTTCGGATGCGGAGTGCCGACGTACGGGAGGCACGGCGCGAGCGCCGCCACGCCGAGGGCGGTCTCGGGATGCGCGGACGCGAGCATGAGGGCCCAGCCGCCGCCGTCGCAGAGGCCCGCGAGGATCGCGCGGTCCACGCCTGCCGCCCCGAGGACGGCGCGCCCGTCCTCGACGAACTCCCAGTAGCCGTACGCGGCCGCGTCGGCGGGCCGGTCGGAGCGCCCGTTCCCGCGAGGGTCGAACGTCAGGACGCGGTAGCGGCGCGCGAGGTAGGGGATCTGCCCCTTCCAGAGCCGTGAGTGGGAGATGGGCGAGGTCGGGAAGAGGAGAAACGTCGGGCCGGCGTCGCCGTAGCGCTCCCAGAAGACCTTCACGCCGTCGCGCTCCACGTAGCCCTCCTCGTCCGGATAGCGGGCGCGGGACTGCTCCAGTGCGCTGTCGGTCACGACTGCCATGCGGGTCTCCTCCCCACCGACTCGACGAAGTCGCGGATCAGCAGGTTCACCTTCACCGGGTCGCGGGCGTGCGGCCCGTGGCCGGACCCCTCGAGCAGGACCAGCGATCCGCCGGTGGCCTCGGCGAGCGCGATTCCGCGCGACTGACCGGTGATCGCGTCCTCGGTGCCCTGGATGACGAGCACCGGACAGCGGACGCCCCGGCACAAGGCGCACGTCTCCTCCTCGCCCATGGTGATTGCCAGCCGGGTCTCGACGAGCGTCTCGGGCGTCGTCTCGAGCCCCCAGCCGACGCAGTCCTCGATCTGCTTCGTCGAGTGCGGCTCCGTGAAGAGCTGAGAGAAGAAGAACTCGAGGAAGCTGCCGTAGTCGCGGACCCAGTAATGTCGGTTGTACTTCGCCCAACCGTCGTCGGTGTCGAGCTCGTCCTCGAACGAGTGGACGACGCGGCTCGGCAGGGGCTTTCCGAGCGATACCGAGGGGCAGATGAAAGCCGCCGCGGAGACCCGCTCGGGCCGGGTCGCGGCGAGGATGAGGGCGCGCTGCGCGCCCAGAGACAGCGAGACGAGCACGGCCTGCTCCGTCTCGGTCGCTTCCATGACGGCAAGCGCGTCCGCGGCGTGCTGCGGCTCCTCGTACGCCGCCACTCCCTCGGGCCGGTCCGACCGTCCGTTCCCCCGCCCGTCGAACGTGATGACGCGGAAGTGTCGCGCGAGGTAGGGGATCTGGAGCTTCCAGTGGCGCGAGTGGATGATCGACCAGGTCGGGAGGAGGAACACGGTCGGCGCGCCCGTGCCGTAGACCTCGTAGAAGACCCGGACGCCGTCGCGCTCGACGTAGCCCTCCCCGTCGGGATAGCGCGCGCGCGTCTGCTCGCGTGGCGGCGTCAGTGCGGCGGCTGTCGCCATCGCTCTTCCTTGGCGGCGAGCCAGCCGTCGATCCACTCGAGCAGCTCGGCGTGGCCCGTCTCGATTCCCGACAGGCGCTCGAGGATGATCCCCTCGTTGAACGTCATCACGAGTGAGACCAGCGCCTCGAGCGGCAGCTCGATTCCGTAGCGCTCGCGGGGCTCCGCGAAGGCCTCCGTGAGCACGCCCCGCCACTCGTCGTTCACGTGCGCGACCCGATCGTGGAGCTCGGGACGGTTCCAGGCGAGCGCCTGGAGCTCCCACCAGATCTTCTGATACTCGCGGTCCGCGGAGAGGTAGTGCATCGCGGTCCGCCACCTCTCGATGAAGGGAGTCTCGGTCGCGTACATGCCGCGCTGCCTCTCGATCATGCGCTCGGTGAACCTCTCGAGCACCCGCACGAGTAGGTTCTCCATCGAGCCGAAGTAGTAGTGGACGAGCCCATGGTTGGCGCCTGCCTCCTGGGCGAGCAGGCGAGTGGTGATGCGCGCGTGGCCGACCTCGACGAGGAGGCGTTCCGCTGCATCCAGAAACGCCTCCTCGGTCTGAGCTCGCGCTACCGGCGGAGCAGCCACCGCGCCATCATGCCGAGTTTTGCCCGCCCGAACACGGCAAGGCCGGAGGCGACCGTCGTGCCGCCGGCGGCGAGCGCCGCGAGGACGAGCTGCTCCCCGGCATGGTGCGCGAGGATCACTGGAAGATCTCCGACGTCGAGTCGCCGCCCTGGAGGCGAACCTCGTGCGCCCTCGCGGGCCCGCCGGGGCGGTCGTGGAAGTCGACGAAGAAGTCAGGATCCACTTCCATCCCGCCCTCCGGGTTGCAGTCGACCTTCAGCAGCCAGGATCGGAGCCCCGGGTAGAACTGGTTGTCCCACGTCGAGTAGAGCGAGTTCGTGACGTAGAGCCGCCGGCCGTCCAGCGAGAGCTGGAGCATCTGCGGCCCGCCGTTCAGCTCCCGGCCGACGTCGCTCGGCTTCCCGAGCAGCCCCCCGAGCCAGAGCCGTCCGGTCAGCCTGGGGTTCTCGGGATCGGAGACGTCGTACTGGCGCAGGTCGCCGTGGAGCCAGTTCGAGAAGTAGAGGAAGCGGTCGTCCATCGAGACCACGAGGTCCGTGATCAGGCTCGGCACGGGGAACGGCCAGCCTTCGAGTTCGACCGCCTCCGTGGGGATCAACGGCTCGGCCTGCCAGGAGCCGTTTCGGTGGAAGCGCCAGATCACGCTCGAGAGCGCCGCGCCGACGAAGCCCTGCTCGGCGTCGGGGTCGTGCAACCACCGGATCTCGAGCGGGACCAGTCCCTGCTCGCCGAGGTCGATCGTCTGCTCCAGCTCGCGCTTCTCCAGGTTCCAGAAGTGGAGCCGCCGCCCGTAGCGGCCGGCGGCGACATCCTCGAGGTCGAAGCCGGGCTCGTAGGCGTTCGGCTCCGCGAACTCGCTCGAGACGAGCGTGTTCTTGCGCGGCTGGTACCAGAAGTCGTAGTTGAACGGCGGGCGCGAGCCGCCGTTCTCCCAGCGGCCCTTGACGTCGAACGTCTTCGCGTCGAGGACGGCGAAGCCGCCGGCGGCGTTGCCGTCCGCGTCTCCCAGCATGCTCATGACGACGTTGTCGCCGGGCATGCAGTGAACCGTGTGCGGGCGCGTATAGCCGGTCTCGCGTACGAGCTCTTCCGGCTCGATCACCCTCTCGATGGTCGGGCGGCGTGGGTCGTCGGAGACGTTGACGACGTGCACGCGTGAGGAGCGGAAGCCGGGCATGATCAGGTGCGAGCGATCGGGGCCGTGGCAGGCCGACGAGCACCGGTTCCAGCCGTAGTGGTGGAGCTCGTCGCCCACATTCGGCATCTGCGTCTCGTGGACGACGCGCCCTTCCTCGGCGTCGACGACCGCGAGGAAGTCCGGAGCGTCTACGCCCGTGCCCTCGCGCAGGCAGGCGATGTAGAGGAGCTCTTCCGGGGGAGCGCGCAGGGCCTCCGCCGGCGAGGAGTGGAAGGATTGTGGGCTGTCGTGTGCCATTGGCGCCTCCTTAGTCAAGTGACTTAGACATTTGACTAAATCTCGCCGCCCTTGTCAAGGCGCTCGCCTGCGCCTCCTGGATGCGTGGAATGTGCTCCGAGCGGCTGACGACGACGTGGTCGGCCAGCCGTTCGGGCAGGCTGCGGTCGCGGGCCTCCCGGCTCGCCTAGCCCCGCCGGCGGAGGAGCTCGCGCACGGTCTCGTGCGCCTCCTCGTCGTGCGTTCGCCAGAGGCGTTCCGTGAGCGCACCGAGGACGTCGCGGATCCCGACCATCCCGAGAACGTTGTCTCCTTGGACGACTGGGAGGTGGCGAATCCGGCGCCCGCCCATCAGCCGGGCGGCTGCCAGGATGTCGTCGTCCGGCGAGACCGTCGCGAGCTCGGTCGTCATCGCGGCCCGCACCGGCAGGGCGTCGAGGTCCGCCCGCTCGCCGGCAAGGCGGAGCACGTCGCGCTCAGTGAAGATCCCAACCAGGCGCGCCCCCTCGCAGACCGCGACGGAGCCGACGTCCTCCGCGGCCATCAGGGCGACCGCGGCCTGCACCGTCTCATCGGGCGAGACCTGGACGAGCCGGACCCTCATCACGTCCCCAATGGACAACCGCGTGCCTCCTTTCATACCCGTCGCGGACGGGCTCCCAACACGAGACCGTACAGCACGTGGTCGGCGGCGACCATGAGGCGATCGCTCGCATCGAGCTCGCGCTCGCGGAGACCGAGGAGGGGCGCGATCCCCGCCTCGAAGGCGAGCCAGATGGCGATCCCGTACGCAGGTCCCGCCCACGCGTGGCGGCGGATCGGTGCGGGGAGCATGCCGAACACGGCCCCGGCCCCGGCCCCGTAGAGCCAGTGAGCAAGCTCGATCACCTCGTCGCGGTTCTCCGCAGGGATTCGGCTGAAGAGGCACGGAAGCCCTTCCGTGGCGACCTCCTCGGGCGGCGCCTGCTTCAGGAGGCCGAGGCCGGACGAGACGGTCCGCATCCCCGTCATCGCCATCGCCGCGACGACCCCGCGGGCGCCTCCGCGGAGCAGGACGCCGAATCGGTCCGGCTCGCTCACCACCGACATCCCCTTCCCGCTCCCCCCGAACCGTACGCCCCGATCTGGAGTACGGTGAGGCCCTGATGGAGCAGTACGTCGTCTGGATCACGACGCGAAGGATCAAGCCGGGGACCTACGAGGAGTTCGCGCGCGCCTGGCGGCCGGCCGACTTCCCCGAGGGGATGCTGCGCGCCTACGAGTGCTTCGCGGCCGACCGCAACGAGGTCGTGGGGATCTCGGTGTGGGACTCGCTCGAGTCGCGCGAGCGATACCGCCTCTCCGGGACCGAGAGTGAGCGCCGGCGCGCCATGGCGCCCTTCGTCGTCGAGGAGAGCTCCGGGCTCTACGCGGGCCGGGAGCTCGGCATCCCGCGCTAGCGGCTAGCTCTCCTTCGCCCGCCTGCGTTCGGGGTCGTAGACCGGGTGGGAGACGATCTCCCCGGGGACGCGCTCGTCCCCGACCTGCGCCTCGACGCGCTGACCGGGCGTGTTCAGGTCCTTGCGGACCTTGGCGAGGCCGAGCGTCTTCCCGTCCAGGTACGGCGACTCGACCGCCTGGGTGACGAGGCCGATCTCCTCCTCGTCGATGCCGAGCACGCCGCCGCTCGCCTCGTCTCCGCCGCGCTCGAGGACGACGCTCGTGAGGCGGAGCTGCGTCTCCTCCCGGTCGCGCGCGAGCGCCTCTCTCCCCTGGAAGTCTCCCTTGTCGAGCTCGACCGACCAGCCGAGCCCGCACTCGTATGGTGAGACGGTCGGGTCGTACTCGACGCCTCCGATGATGAATCCGCCTTCGATCCGGAAGAGGTCGAGCGCGACCATTCCGATCAGCTTCAGCCCCTGCGGCTCGCCCGCCTCGAGGAGGACGTCCCAGAGGTCGAGCGCGCGCTCCCGGTCGACCCAGAGCTCGTAGCCGAGCTCGGCCGTGTAGCCCAGGCGCGTCATGAAGACGGGGATGCCTCCGATCTCGACGTCCTCCCGGAAGGTGTAGTACGGGAACGCCTCGTTCGCGAGGTCGCGGCTCGCGAGGCCCTGGAGGATCTCGCGGCTCCGCGGCCCCTGGACGCAGAGGTGCGGCATGTCGTCGGTGAACTCACGAACCGTGATCCCCGTGCCCTCCGCCTTGGCGCTGAAGATCTCGTGGTCGCGGTCGTTCGCGCCGCAGAAGCGGACGCGGTCGGAAGCGCGCATCATCGTCGTGCAGTCGTCGACCATCCGCCCGTTTTCGTCCGTGAGCGCCCCGTAGGCGATTCGGCCGGGAGCCAGGCCGGACACGTTCCGGGTCACGACGCCGTTCACGAGCTCGAGCGCGCCCTCTCCGTCGAGGTCGATCTTGCGGAGCATGGAGAAGTCCATGAGCCCGGCCGTCTCGCGCACGGCGCGGTACTCCTCGAGCGTGTCGGTGACGACGGTCGGTGCCCAGTAGCCGAAGAGGTCCATCCACTCGTCGGTCAGCGCCTGGAGGCGGGGATAGAACGCGGTCTCCTTGCTCAACGGCGGCTCCTTCCCGGTTGGACCGGCGTACCCTAACCGGCGGGCGGTACCGGAGCTTCGCCGTTACGCGGCCCGGGGTAGCTCTGCCGGGGCGTACGCGTTCGGGTGGTAGAACGCGTGCAGGGCCCGCTCGCGCGGGGGGCGCGCCGAGAATGCATGCCCGTGGCGATCGTCGCGGTAGCGGAGGATCACGTCCTCGCCGGGCTCCGCGTGGTCGTCCCAGAAGAGCCGGACGAGGATGCCGTCGTTCTCTCGTTCTGCCAGCAGCTTCATGTCCTCAGCATGCCCAGCCGGACGTGAAACGCGGGTAAGAGAGCGGTGAGAGTTGTCTTACGCGGCGGCCAAGGAAGGGTCGGTGCAGGCCAGCCGGGCTTGTTGCAGCCACCGCGGCTGCGTGGGATACTCGGCCGGCCGTGCCGGGCGGAGGCGTCTTCGGCAGCTCGGAAGGACTCCGGCTCGTTCGGCGGAACAGAGTGCTCGTCGTGTCGATCGCAACTGACTGGTGGCGGTGCACCCGATCCGTCATGGGGGTGCGGGTCCGTGACGCGTCGAGTCCGGCGGGCGAGCGCGGCCGGCGAGACGGCCGTCCGCCGGAGGTTCCAGCCTCGATAGGTCGTCAACGAGTGGGAAGGAGCATGCAATGACCCTCGGGTTGCTAGCGCAGGCCGCGCCGGAGTTCCCCGAACAGGTAACGACGAACTCCCTGGTCCAGAACCTCGT
>DASQWP010000021.1:0-3144 GCA_035640195.1 Gaiellaceae bacterium
GGAATCGACCTCGAGGAGCTCGGCGCCTCCGCCTTCGCCCCGATCGACGACGTCCTCGACGCCGCGGCGGCCGCCTGGAGCGCGCACCGCATCGCCACGGGAGCAGCCGGCACGCTCCCCCACCCGCCCGAGATCCGCGACGGCCGCGCAGTCGCGATCTGGTACTGACGTCAGGCGGCCGCGCGCACCGGGTTCGTGAGCATGCCCACGCCGTCGATCTCCACCGTCACCGTGTCGCCGGGCGCGAGGAAGCGCGGCGGCTTCCGCGTGAATCCGACGCCGGCCGGCGTGCCCGTCGCGATGAGGTCGCCGGGCTCGAGCGTGATCGCCTCGCTCGCGAAGGCGATTATCTCCCCCACGCTAAACACCATGTGCGCCGTCGAGGAGTCCTGGAGCACCTCACCGTCGACGAGGCAGCGGATCGAGAGCGCCTGCGGGTCGCCGACCTCCCCGGTGGGGACGAGCTCGGGCCCGACCGGGCAGAACGTGTCGAGCGACTTGGCGCGCGTCCACTGACCGTCGGCGAACTGGAGGTCGCGGGCCGTCACGTCGTTTACGCACACGTAGCCGGCGACGACGTCGAGGCCGTCGGCGGCGGCGAGCGCGCGCGCCCGCTTGCCGATGACGACGCCGAGCTCCGCCTCGTAGTCAACCTCCCGGGAGATCGACGGCAGCACGATCGGCTCCCCCGGGCCGACGGCAGCGCTTGGCCACTTGGCAAAGAGGAGCGGCCGCGGCGGGAGCTCGACTCCCTGCTCCTCGGCGTGGTCCCGGTAGTTGAGCCCGACGCAGACGATCTTCCCGGGCCGTGCGATCGGCAAGGTCGGAGGCACGAGGCGGTCTTGACTTCTCTCCGCGAGGGTGGGATAACGCCGTGGAACCGGTTTCCTAGCGCGAGGAGGCAACGTACCATGGCGTCGAGCGACCGTCAAAGCAGCGGTCCGGGGGGAGCGGGCGGAGACGTATTCGGAACCCGCTTCACGCGGCGCCGACTCCTCCACGGGGCTGCCGCCGCGGGTCTCACGCTCGGCTCCGGCGGCCTTCTGGCCGCCTGCGGCGGCGACGGCGAGGAGACCGTCGGAGAGACGGGGACGACCGAGGGCGCGCCACGCAGGGGCGGACGCCTGCGAGTCGCCCACGTCGGCGCCGGCAGGGGCGAGTCCTTCAACCCGGCGCGCGGCTCCTCCTTCATCGACGCCTCCCGCTACTTCAACGTCTTCGACCCCCTCAGCCGCGTCGGCCCCGCCCTCGAGGTCGAGCCCGGCCTCGCGCTCGAGTGGAACCCGAACGAGGACTCGACGCTCTGGGAAGTCAAGCTGCGGCCGGACGTCGTCTGGCACGACGGCAAACCATTCACGGCCGATGACGTCATCTACACCTTCAGGCAGATGGGCGACGCGAGCCACGTCTCCCACGCGAGCGTCCTGAACATCAACCTCCGCGATGTCCGCAAGGTGGACGACCTCACGCTCGAGATCCCGCTCAAGAGTCCGAACGCGCGCCTCTTCGACTCCTTCGTCCAGCAGAACACCGTGATGGTCCAGGACGGTGCTAGGGACTTCACTCGGCCCGTCGGCACCGGGCCGTTCATGTTCGAGTCGTTCACGGTCGGGCAGCGCAGCCTCTGCTCGCGCAACCCGAACTACTGGGACGAGGGCAAGCCGTACGTCGACGAGTGGGAGGACATCTCGATCGACGACAACGCCGCCCGCCTGAACGCGCTGCTCGCCGGCGAGGTGGACATGATCAGCCAGATGACCTTCGCGCAGGCGAAGCAGCAGCAGGAGACCGGCGACATCCAGGTGATCGCAGCGGAGAGCCCCGCGCTCCAGGTGTTCCTCATGGCCGTCGACATCGCACCATTCGACGACGTTCGCGTGCGCGAGGCCTTCCGGCTTATCCCCGACCGGCAGGCGCTCATCGACGGCGCGCTCTTCGGCTTCGGCACAGTCGGGAACGACCTCGCCGGGAAGGGGATGCCCTTCTACGCCGAGGATCTGCCTCCGCGCGAGCAGGACCTGGAGCAGGCCGCGGCGCTCCTCCGGGAGGCGGGGCACGAGAGCCTCGAGGTGACGCTCCACACATCGGACATCGTCCCGGGGTTCGTCGAGGCGGCCACGCTCTTCGCCGAGCAGGCGCAAGGCGCGAACGTCACCGTCAACGTCAAGCGGGAGCCTGCGAACGCGTATTTCGACACGTCGCTCCTATATACGAAGCTCGACTTCGCCCAGTCGTTCTGGACGTATTCCTCCATTCCGCTCTGGTACGAGCAGGCGCTCCTCTCCGACGCCGTCTGGAACGAGACGCACTGGCGCGACCCCGAGACCGACCGGCTCATCCGGCAGGCGCAGGGCGCCCCCGACGAGGAGACCGCCACGGAGCTCTGGCACCAGATCCAGCAGACCCAGTACGAGGAGGGCGGCTACATCGTCTGGGCCTACCAGCATCTCGTCGACGGCGCCGCGCAGAACGTCCAGGGGATCGAGCCGAGCTCCTTCTTCAACCTCGGGGGCTGGAACTACCGCGACGTCTACCTGACGTGAGCGCGGGCGCGGAGGCCCGGCGGGAGCCGCCGCGGCCGGTACGGTGACCGAGGTAGCCGCCCCACGCGCGGCCGCCCGCCCCGCCCACCGGCGACGTCCGCTCCTCCGCTTCGTCGTCCGCCGGCTCGCCGCCGCGGTGGCGACGCTCTTCGTCGTCTCCATCCTCATCTTCGCGGGAACCGAGGTGCTGCCCGGCGACGCCGCGAGCGCCGTCCTCGGCCGGACAGCGAGCCCCGAGCAGCTCGCCGAGATGCAGGAGCTCATGGGCCTCGATCGCCCCGCCTACGAGCGCTACCTCGACTGGCTCGGCGGCGTCCTCACCGGCGACCTGGGCAACTCGGCGGCCGGCTACGCGGCCGGCGGCGAGGTTCCGATCTGGGACGACATCGCGCCGAAGATCGGCAACTCGCTCACGCTCGCGGGGATAACCGCCCTCCTGATGGTCCCCCTCGCGCTCGTCCTCGGCGTCCTCGCGGCCGTGCGGGCCGGGCGGACGGTCGACCACGCGATCTCCGTCGGCTCGCTTGCGATCATCTCGCTCCCCGAGTTCATCATCGGCTCCCTCCTTATCCTCCTCTTCTTCTCCTGGCTCGACGTGCTC
>DASQWP010000022.1:0-3147 GCA_035640195.1 Gaiellaceae bacterium
AGGACGGTCAGATCGTGGACGCCCACTCGATCTCGGCCGGCCTGGACTACCCTGGAGTCGGCCCCGAGCACGCCTTCCTGCGGGATTGCGGCCGGGCCGAGTACGTGAGCGCGACCGACGACGAGGCGCTCGCCGCCTTCCACCTCCTCACGCAGCGGGAGGGCATCGTCCCGGCCCTCGAGCCAGCCCACGCCCTCGCCCGCGCCCTCGACCTCGACGCCGAGTTGGTCCTCGTCAGCCTCTCCGGCCGAGGAGACAAGGACCTGGGCGTCGTGCTCGCGGCGGAATGACCCTGCGGTACGACGCCGAGCGGGCCGCCCGCTTCTACGACGAGCACCTCGCGGTCGTCCGGAAGGACGGTGCGTGAGCAAGCGCCTCTCCATCTATCTCATGGCGGGGCCCGAGACCCCCGAGCTCGCTGAGGCCGCAGTCGCAGGCGGCGCCGACCTGCTCGAGGTCGGGTTCCCCTTCTCCGATCCGCTCGCCGACGGGCCCGTGATCCGTCTCGCCGGCGAGCGAGCGCTCGCGCGCGGCATGCGCACGCGCGCCTGCCTCGAGTGCCTGGCCGAGATGCGCGCCAAGGTGGACGTGCCCCTCATCCCGATGACCTACGCATCCCTCCTCGAGGCCTACGGCTACGAGCGTTTTCAGGAGAACGCGGGGGCGGCGGGCGCGACCAGCCTCATCGTCGCCGACCTGCCGGTGCAAGCCGCACCCGAGCTCCGGCGCATCCACCTGGTGGCGCCAACGACCCCGTCCGAGCGCATCCGCCTCGCCGCCGAGCGCACCGACGGCTGGCTCTATCTCGTCTCCGTCACGGGGACGACCGGGGCGCGGGAGGAGGTCTCCACCCACCTGGCCGGCCTCGTCGAGCGGGCGCGCGCCGTGACGGACGTCCCCCTCCTCGCCGGCTTCGGCATCGGCACGCCCGAGCAGGCGAGGGAGGCGGCCACGCTCGCGGACGGCGTCGTGGTCGGGAGCCGGGCGATCCAGGTCGCCGAGGAGGGCGGCCCGGAAGCCTTGCGCGACTACGTCGCGTCGCTCCGGGCCGCCCTCGACGGGCGCGCGAGTGAGACCCGCGCGGCCCCGGGCCTCGCTCGCTGACAGGCCAAGAGGGCCTAGGGAGACAGGGTTCGCACGCGCTCGCAGTCCACGGCCGTGTCCCCCGAGCGCAGCACGGCGCGGTCCCGCTCGCCCTCGCCGCAGTCGAGCGCGTCGCCGGCGCCGTCGTCGGCGGCAGCATGGAGGCGGTCGCTGCCCGTGCCCCCGAAGAGCTGGTCGGCGCCTGACCCGGCCCAGAGCCAGTCGTTCGCCGGGCCGCCGTCGAGGACGTCGCCGTTGCTCCCGCCCCAGAGGAAGTCGCGACCCTCCCCTCCGTCGAGCGAGTCGTTCCCGCGGTTGCCGAAGAGCAGGTCGCTCCCACCCAGCCCAAGGATCGTGTCGTCGCCCGCGCGCCCGAAGACGAGGTCGCGGCGCTCGGTTCCGGTGAGCTCGTCGTCCGCGGCGGTGCCGTGAATCCGCGTGCCCCTCGGCCCGCTCCTCGAGCCGGCGCGCACGCGGACACGCTCGCAGTCGACTGCCACGTCGCCCGCGCGGACCACGGCGCGGTCGAAGCCTCCTCCGCAGTCGACCATGTCCGTCGCGCCGTCGTTTCCGCCTGCGTGGAGCCGGTCGTTGCCAGAGCCGCCCTCGAGCGCGTCGGCTCCCGCTCCGGCGTGGAGCGCATCCGGGCCCGCGCCGCCCTCGAGCGTGTCGCCGCCGCGACCGCCGAAGAGGAAGTCGCGCCCGTCGTCGCCGGAGAGCGTGTCGGCGCCCCGGGCGCCGAAGAGCAAGTCGCTTCCGCCGCCGCCGCTCGCGGTGTCGTTCCCGGCGCGGGCATGGATGAAGTCGCGCCGATCCGTGCCGGCAAGGGTGTCGTCACCGTGCGTGCCCACGATGCGCTTCGCCGACGCCGTGGGCGCAGCGCGCAGGAAGAGGCCGGCGGTCAGGACGAGGAGAACGGAGGTGCGCTTCACGGACGGTCCTTTCCCGAGGGGTCTCTGCGCGTCCCACCCAACCAGCCGGGAGTCAAGAAGCCATGCAGTTTTTGTTAGCGCCGGGTAAAGCCGTACTAGGCTTACGCCATGCACACGATCGAGCTGAACGACGAGGAGCTTCGGCTCGTCCGGGCGGCGCTGACCGCGTACCTCGAGGACTTCGGCCACGAGGAGGCGGACGTCCTTCGCGCCGTCAAGGCCGTCCTGGCGAAGCTCCCGCCGCCCTCGTAGGCGTGGCCGTTCTCGAGACCCGCGCAGACCGCGCCGCGGACGCGTACGCCGCGAACCGGGCTCGCATGGAGGAGCTCGTCGCGGAGCTCCGGGAGCGCTCGGCGCAGGTCGCGGCGGGCGGCGGGGAGGCCGCGATCGACAAGCACCGCGCGCGGGGGAAGCTCCTCGCCCGCGAGCGGATCGAGCGCCTGCTCGACCCGGGCTCCGCCTTCCTCGAGCTGAACGCCCTTGCCGCCTGGGAGCTCTACGGCGGCGACGCCCCGGCCGCGGGCATCGTCACCGGGATCGGCGTGGTCGAAGGCGTCGAGTGCGTGATCGTCGCCAACGACGCCACCGTGAAGGGCGGCACGTACTACCCCCTCACGGTGAAGAAGCATCTGCGCGCGCAGGAGGTCGCGGAGCAGAACGGCCTGCCGTGCCTCTACCTCGTCGACTCGGGCGGCGCCTTCCTGCCGCTGCAGGACGAGGTCTTCCCCGACCGTGACCACTTCGGGCGCATCTTCTTCAACCAGGCGCGCATGTCCGCGAAGGCCATCCCCCAGATCGCCGTCGTCATGGGCTCCTGCACGGCCGGCGGAGCCTACGTCCCGGCCATGAGCGACGAGACCGTGATCGTGCGCGGCACGGGCACGATCTTCCTCGGCGGGCCGCCGCTCGTGAAGGCCGCGACGGGCGAGGAGGTGACCGCCGAGGAGCTGGGCGGCGCCGACGTCCACTCCCGCATCTCCGGCGTCACCGACCACTATGCGGTCAGCGACGAGCACGCCCTCGCCCTCGCCCGCCAGATCGTCGCGAATCTCGAACGGCGCAAGCCGGACCCGCCCTGGGACGTCCTTCCTCCCGAGGAGCCCCTCTACGACGCGGAGGAGCTCTACGGCAT
>DASQWP010000023.1:0-6404 GCA_035640195.1 Gaiellaceae bacterium
CACTCCAAGGGGGTGACTATGAGCCTGGGGCAAGTGCTCCAGCTTTCACGGGCCCCTTGGGAAACGATCAGGGCGTCGGCTTGCCCGAGGTGCCTATGACGGAGCTCCCCTTCACGGGCATCCCGATATTCTTGGTAGTTCTCCTCGGGATGATCCTCCTGTCGGCGGGGGTGCTCTTCAGGCGGCTGGGCGCTCGAGAGCTCTAGACGTTCCCGAACGGTCTCGTTAGGCCTCTTTGCGGAGGCCTTCCGTGCCCCCGTAGCCTGACCGGCCGAAACCTGCTTGCCATCGCGCTATTCTGGCGTGGGGGAGCCGGCCGAGGGAAGGCTTTGAATGCCCCTCCACTCAGTCCCGGGGTGGCCCGTGGGTCTGGCCGCAGGCCCTTCGCGGCGGTCGGTTCCCTCTCCGTTTGACTCGCCGTTCGGCTAGTAGTGCGAAGTCCTCTGAGTCCCTAGCTTTTACTGCGAGGGAGTCGATTTCGGGGGGAGTCACTGGAGGGGCCTGCTGACGAACCTCTAGCTGCGGCGATCGGCTCCCTCGTCCACCCCTTGTGAGAAGGCAGGGGAGCCAGCCACCACAGGAGACCGGGGAGATTCTCGTGCGGCTCCCCCGCGCGGCTCAGGGTTAGAAAGCAACTCAGGGGTGGAGGGGCAAAATCTCCGGCTGGCTCCCTCGTGCGGCCCACCGTATCGCACTTTCCACAGGCTGTGAATACCTCAGCGCTGCGGGGAGTGGCGAGAACAGCTTGGGCCTCTTCGAGCGCCACGTCTCCGACCTCGCGGCAGTAGCGCCCATGCCAGCGTAGCGCCGCTCGCCCGTACCTCTCAGGAGCGCGGTCGCAGAGGAGAAGGCAGAGCTCCAGAGCTTCCACAAGCCCGACGTGTTCAAGCTCGCCAGCCGCTGACAGGGCCTCGGTGACGTTGCGGCGGTCGAGGGCTCGACGGAGACGGGTGTAGGGAGAGCCCTGTGCTGTCACGAACGCATGTCCGCAAAAATGGCTGGTGACTCAGCCGGCCGAACGCGCGGACGATCTCCAGGGCGACGTAGAGCTCCAACAGTGTGAAGACGTGTTCGGCGAGAAGCGCTCGAAGTGGGGCAGAGGGCAGGAGCCTCTATCACCTTGCTCGCCCGGACTGCCGGCCCTCAGTCGTCAGCGTGTGGCTCGGATTCTCTCAGGACAGTAGAAACATCCGGTAGAACCTCTACGCTGAGCAGGGAGAAAGGTATATCGGACACATGTACGACGGGCTCACCGGGTGGTACGCGTTCTCGTGCCCGGCGCGGGGCGAGGTGAAGGTGCGCCTGTCGGAGTTTCGGGTCGTCGAGCGCCTGCCCGGGGCGGTGCACCCGGCCGTCTACCAGATCACCTTCGCCTGCGCATGCGGCGACGAGCACGAGGGGCTCGTCACCCACGACGAGCTCGACTGGGCTCCGCTCGCCGGGTCCGCCGCGGACTACTTCAACCTCATGACCTCGCGCTTCGAGTCCTCCTCGGAGGAGCTCGTCGACCAGGCCGCGCGCCGGATCCAGGGGGGCACGTGGCCCTGGAGCTTCTTCTGCTACCCGGAGGAGCGGCCGCGACCGATCTTCCCGTCCGCCTTCAGGCTCCTCAGCCCGGGCGGAGAGGACGTCGGGGTTGCGGTCGAGTGCCCCTCCTGCACGCAGACCTCGGTCAACGTCGTCAGCCGGGCGCACGTCGACGTCCCCTTTTACAACGACGCACGCGTCGCCGTCGTCGAGCACATCTTCGCCCACGACCGTGAGCATGCGCTCCGCGCCTTCCGCGCCGAGCTCTTCTCCAGCTCCTTCGACGCCCGCAGGCGCGATCTCGCCGCCTGACCCGGTTCGCGGCGTAACCGAACCCGGGTTACAAGCGTTGTTAAAGCGGGCAAATTCTCTCCGAACCCCGACGCGAACGAGGTGAGTGTGCATGTTCTGGAGACGACGTGATCGCGATGCCGTGGTCGACCGCGACGGCGACGACGTGATCGACCGCAGGAGTGAGACGGTCGAGCGCCGCCACGAAGAGCGCACCTGGGGCGGCCCCCCGCTCGTCCGCGCCATCTTCACGCTGATCGGGGTCGCGGCCGCGGGCTTCCTGATTTGGCTCGCCACGCTCTTCGACCTGGACGGGACCGGCGAGTTCTGGGCTGCAATGGGTCTCCTCGCCGCCGCCGGGCTGGCGCTCGGGCTCTCCCAGATCTTCGGCGGCTGGACGAAGTGGGGCCTCCCGGTGCTGAGCCCAGGGGTCTTCCTCCTCGCCTTCGTCCCGACGGCGATCGTCGTGGCCTGGATCCTGCTGGCGACGCAGCCCGAGGGCGGCTGGCAGCAGTCGAGGCTCCAGGGGTGGAGCGACGACATCGGCATTCTGGGGTTCGTGGAGGACCTCGGCATCTTCGGCGCCGCGCTCGCGCTCGTGCTCGGGCTCGTGCTCGCCTTTTCCTTCGACACGACGGGCCCGCGCTCGCGCGTCGTCGACCGGGAGACCGTTGTCCCGGACGAGGACGTGCACAACTACGACCGGCGCGAGGTCGAGACTACGACGCCGACCAGTGAGCGCACTGTCGTGCGCGACGACGACACGGTCACCACGGGCACGACGCGCGAGGAGCATGTCGCCCGCAACCGGCGCGACGTACCGTAGCGCGGCTCGCAGCGCAGATACCCCAATGACGACGGGGGCCTTCGGGCCCCCGTCGTCTTCGTCTTCACTCGCGCAAGGGATCGAGCCGCCCTCCTCGGAACGCCGATAGGGAAGACGGCCATGGACGCCGCATCGTCCCAGCAGCTCCGGCGCCGGGGGGCCTCTCGTCTTCTGGGCGACTGCGCCGCCCTCGAGCGCCTCGCCGCGAGCGACCGTCCCAGCGCGCGCGCCCGGCTGGAGAGCGAGCTGGGTCACGAGCTGGCGGCCCTTCTCGTCGGTGCCCTCGCTGCAGTCGCCGACCGCCGATCGGCGTGGGCGCTTCACTAGCTCTGCTCAGCGCCGCAACTGATCCTCACCGCGCAGGCGGACGAAGAAGAAGATGAGCACGCCCGCGACGAGGCCGAAGAGGAAGGCGGAGCCGCCTCCGACGCCGATCGCGAGCAGGCCGATCCAGACGTAGAGGCCCAGGCCGAGCCCCCAGAGAAACGAGGTGAACCCGGGGCTGAACGCGGGCGGGCGCGGAGGGAACTGCATGGCGCGCCACTCTACTGGACCAAAAAAATTCGCCGAGCCGGTGACGCTTTCGTCCCCCTCTCCGGCGAACTTTCGGCTTCCGCCTACGGTTCCCCGGTGGGGCTTCAACCTACTCGCGCTCCGTGCTCGGCGCAGGGGGGAATCTAGACGGGCTCCCGGAGGAGTGCAAGGGGACGTTCAACATGATCTATGCAATTTGCGAAAAGTTTAGTTTTCCACATTCTCCACAGGTTGCGGGCCGGCCTGTGCGCAGCCCTGTGGAAGGCGGCGTGGGGACTACGTTTGCGCGAGCGCGCCCGGCGTGTAGACGCCGGCGGCGTTCCAAAGGAGGAAGCCCTTCGAGCCGAGGTCGCGTGCCGCCTGGACCTGCGCCCGAACGTCTTCGAGCGTGTACTCGCGGCCGAGCGTGAAGTCCTGGAGCCACGGGACGAGGAGTGTGTCACTGCCGCGTAGGGCACGCCGAAAGTCCCTGAGAGAGCGGGCGACCGTGATGCCGGGAACGGCGTTGGGATCGTTCAGGTTGTACTCGCCCGCCCGTAGTGGGACGGATACACCATCGGGTAGATGCTGTCGAGGTGCTTGGCCAGGCGGCGCGGGCGCTGGCCGATGCCCATCTCCCGGGTGGCGCTCAGCCCGAAGACTGCGGCGGACACGCGCGCGCCGAGCGGCTCGAGCCGCCCGCGCGCGTACTCGAGGAACCTGGCGATCGTCGCGCTGCGGTGCTCCCGCTTGCGGCCCTCGAACACCGCGCTCGAGACGTCGCCGTCGGTCGGAAAGCGGACGTAGTCGAACATGATCTCGTCGAAGCCCGCCTCGACTGCCGCCTCGGCGACGTCGAGGTTGTACTTCCAGACGCGCTCGTCGTAGGGATTGGTCCAGCCGAGGCCCGCGCTCGTCGTCCAGACGCCGCCTCCCGCGTTGTGAATCGCCATCTGGGGCCGGCCCTGGGAGAGGAAGGGGTCCTGGAAGACGACGATGCGCCCGATCAGGTAGAGGCCGCGCTCCCGGACCTCGCGCACGACCCGCCGGGGGTCGTAGTAGTTCCGGGCGGCGCCGACCTTCTTCGCGAGGCGGACGCCCGGTCGGCTGAAGGCGATCTCGCCGTTTTCGTCCTTCACGTCGAGCTGGATCGTGTTCAGTCCCTCGCGCGTGAGGTCGTAGTACTCCTGGAGCTTCCCGTCGAGGGAGGCGAGCGCCATGGTCACGTGCACGCCCCGGATCTCGGCCGGCAGCGGTCGCGGCTCCGGCTTGGGGGGCGGCGCGGGCGCTTCCGGGGCGGACGCGGGCTGCGCGCCGCTGGTGTTCGGCGTGCCGCCGCCACGCTCGATGAAGCTCGCCCCGAGAGCGAGTCCCGCCGCGGTCAGCGCGACGACTCCGAGCGCGCCGACGCGCCGGATCGTCCTCCGCCGGCGAGCCTGTCGGCGTCTGGCGTGAAAGCGTTCGTTTGGATCGACAGGCGGGAGGAGCATGCGGGCCACGGCACGGTATTCCCTCCTAGGCCGCACCGCAAGCGAGATCGAGGGGCCCCGCAACGTCCTTTCTTGCGCCGGGGCCGGATTCTCGCCGGGAAGATGCGAGGCGGCTCGTCCGTCCTGCCGACAGAAAGGAGGGACGTCCATGCAGCTTCCCACCGCCGTTCAGCAGAACCCCAACGCGATCGTGGCGACGCTCGCCGGCTCGCTCACGATCATCCTCGTCTGGATCGTGTCCGCAGCCGGCGTCGAGATGCCCGCTGAGGTCGCGTCGGCGTTCACGACCGCGATCGCGGCGCTCCTTCTCCTCGTGGGGAGGAAGCGGCCGAGCACAGCAGCGGCCCCGACCGTCAGCGCGGCCGCCGACTTGACATAACGCCGCTTCTCGTGCGTCGCTCGTGCAGAATGGGCGCGCCGTGGTCAGAGTCCCCGAGAGCGCCCGCGCCGTGCTCGAGTCGGACGCCGTCGCGCACCTGGTCACGCTCAACGCGGACGGCAGCCCGCAGGTGACCTGCGTCTGGGTCGGCCTCGACGGCGACGAGATCGTCTCAGGCCACCTGCTTCCGCAGCAGAAGCTCCGGAATGTCCGCCGCGACCCGCGCGTAACGCTCTCCCTGGAGACGCCGGTTGTGAACCCGCTTGGGCTGAGGGAGTACCTCGTCGTGCACGGGCAGGCGCGGATCGAGGAAGGCGGGGCGCCGGAGCTCCTCCAGCTCCTCGCCTACACCTACCTCGGCCCGGACGTCGTCTTTCCGCCCATGCCGGACCCGCCGCCCGGCTGGACGCTCCGGATCACGCCGGAGCGCGTTGGCGGAATCGGCCCGTGGGCGCGCCGCACCTGACGCCGGGCTCTCCGCCCGAGGTATCGAGCTTTGCGGCCGGTCTGCCGATTCACTGCGCAGGTTTCCGATGTCTCGAAAGCCCACCGCCCCTCCCGCGGGCGACCGCCAGTCCGGGCAGGTCGTCGTCATCACCGTCCTCTTCCTCGCCGTCCTGCTCGGAATGAGCGGAGCGGTGCTCGACGTCGGCTCCTGGTACCGGGCCGACCGGGCTCTCCAGAGCACGGTCGACGCGGCCGCGCTCGCGGGGGCGCAGGCGCTGCCCGACGACACGGCCCTGGCGAACAGCCTCGCCCTCGAGTACGCGGAGAAGAACGGCGGCGGCGTCGAGTCGGTGAGCATCGAGAGCGAGCTCAGCGCCGACGACACGATCCTCGTCACCGGCGCTCGGCCGGCTCCTGCCTTCTTCACGAAGGTGTTCGGACTGGACGAGATCCAGGTGGAGGCCCGCGCCAAGGTTCGCGCGAGCACGATCGAGGCGGCCCGCTGGGCGGCGCCGTTCGCCGTGGACGAGCGGCACCCGATGCTCCAGTGCAGGTGCTTCGAGGAGGCGACGGACCTGGAGCTCGAGAAGGTGGGGCCGGGCGCCTTCCGGCTGATCAACATCGACGGGTCGCACGGCGGCACCGGCCCGCCGATCCTCGCCGAGTGGATCGAACGCGGATACGAGGGCTACATGCCGCTCGGGTGGTACTACTCCGACCCCGGCGCCAAGTTCAACTCGAGCCACGTGAGGAACGCGCTCGACGCGCGCCTCGACACCGAGATGCTCTTCCCGGTCTACCGGGACACACGCGGAGGCGGGGCCAACTTCGAGTACGAGGTGGTCGGGTGGGCCGGCTACGTGATCACGAGCTACGAGATCAAGGGCTCCAAGAACAACAAGCTGTTCGGCTACTTCACGAGCGTCGTCTG
>DASQWP010000024.1:0-7534 GCA_035640195.1 Gaiellaceae bacterium
GCGTTCGAGCGCGCGCGAGAGGCGGGACTTGACGGTCCCGCGGCGCCAGTCGAGTGCCGCGGCAGTCTCCTCCTCCGAGAGCTCGATGAAGTACCGGCAGGCGATCACCAGCCTGTCCTCCTCGTCGAGCTCCTCGACGGCGGCGAGCAGCTCAGCACGCTGCTCCGTCTCGAGCAGGGCCGCCTCGGGGGACGGGACCGCGCCCCCCGAGAGCGGATCCTCGGCCGCGCGCAGCGCGAGCCGCTCGCGCCGGCCGGCCGACCTTCGGCGGTTCCGGGCCTCGTTGGCCACGATGCGAAGCACCCAGGGCCGAAAGGGGGCATTGGGACGGAAGCGCCCGAGAGCGTAGAAGGCCTTGACGAAGCCCTCCTGGACGGCATCCTCGGCGTCGGCCGCCGAGCCGGTGATCAGGTACGCGGTTCGAAACGCGATCGTCTGGTGCTCCTCGACGAGGGTCTGGTACGCGTGGGAGTCGCCGCTCTGCGCGAGCGCGACGAGCTCTGTCTCCGCCAGTGGCCGGTCCCCCACTGCACCCGGTATACACCGCCCGGCGTGCGCGGGTTCCCAGCTGCCTACGGGCGCGCGGTGAGGCGGTAGATCGTCCCCTCGAGCGAGAGGAGAAGGAGGCCGCCCCGGCCGTCCTCGCCGAACGAGCTCAGCGAGGCCACCTCGAAGGGGTGGCGCCGCTGCGATGTGACCCGCCCGTCCTCGAGCACGAAGCTCCAGACGATGCCGGAGCAGTAGTCGCCGTAGAAGTAGCGCCCATACGCCTCGGCCAGGTCTTCTCCGCGATAGACGTGGCCGCCCGTCACGGAGCAGCCGAACGAGTGGTCGTATTCGAGGACCGGGCCGACCAGCCGGCCGGCCGCGCTCGGCTCCTTCTCCTCGAACGGATGCGTGCCCTCGAGCACGTCCCAGCCGAAGTTGACGAGCCGCCGCTCGCCGGCCGGAAGGTGGTCGATCTCCTCCCACTCGCCCTGGCCGACGTCGGCGACGAAGAGATCCTCCGTCTCCCGGTCGAAGCTGAAGCGCCAGGGGTTACGGAGGCCGTACGCGGCGGTCTCCCACTCGGCGCCGCGGCGGTCGACATCGAGCCGGAGCAGCTTGCCGAGCCGAGAGTCGAGATCCTGGGCACGGTTCTCAGGGTCCCCGGCGGAGCCGCCGTCGCCCATGCCCACGTAGAGGAGGCCGTCCGGGCCGAAGGCGAGCTGGCCTCCGTTGTGGTTCGCGTAGGGCTGCTCGACGAAGAGGAGCTCCCGGACCCTCTGAGGCTGCGCGGCCCCGCGCGCGCGGAACTCGACGACCCGCGTGTCGCCGCCGAGGTCCGTGTAGTCGACATAGAAGCGGCGGTTGCGCTCGTACTCGGGATGGAAGGCGACCGAGAGGAGGCCCTGCTCCCCGCCGCTCGTCACGTCGGCGGCGATGTCGAGGAAGAGCCGTGGGAGAACCCGGCCGCGCTCCACGACCCGGATGCGCCCGGGCCGCTCGACCACGTAGAGCCGCTCGGGCTCGCCGGGTGCGGCGGCGGCGTGCGTGGGCGCCTCCAGTCCCGAGGCGACCTCGACTAGGTGGAGGCCCCTCCCTCTCCCCGGCACGGGCTCGGCCGGCGCCTCTTCCGTCGTCGCGGCCGTGGTCTCCCCGGTCGTGGTCTCGGGCTCGCTCTCGGCCGGGGGCCGGGCGGCCGTCGTCGTCCGGGCGCTCTCCTCGTCGCCGGCGCACCCGCCGGTCGCGAGGGCGAGGACGAACAAGGCGACGAGGCCCACGATGCGCATTCGGCCCAAGTTACGGATTACGCCTCCGGGCGCGGATCGGTTCCCGCGCCCGGAGAGCGTCGTATCCGCCTAGAGGACCTGCTCGGCGATCTCGACCCGCAGCAGCGAGCGGACGTTCTCGATCTGGTTCGCGATCGTCGCGACCGACGATCCGGCGAACAGGAGCCCGACGGCTACCTCGTCCAGCGTCGTGATCAGCGAGCCCGAGTCGCCGCCCGCGGACATGTTCGTGAGGACGATCTGGTCGCGGAAGCGGCCGACGCGACCTCCTCCGAAGCCGACGTCGATCGTCGCGTTGATCGCCGTGATCCGCCCGACCGTGTAGTTCGTCGTCCGTCCGGTCTTCTGGACGAGCGTCCCGACGGCGACGTTCGCCTTGCGCCGCCAGCCTCGCACGTGCCCGCTCCAGTAGATCTCGCGGTCGAGGTCGTGGAACTGGCCCTGGGCGATCGCGGCGTCCACGAGGTTGCGGTGACGCGCCCGCGGCGTGGGCGGCTCGAGCATGATCGGGATCCAGCGCGTGAGCGTGGCGATCCGGTCGGCCGGATCCGTTCCGCCGTCGTACGGCCCCGGCTGGAGGATCGGGTCGCCCGTCTTCGCGTCGTTCACGTTGGCAAGGACGTGGTTGTTGGAGAGGATGTAGTAGCGGGGCGGCATCCCGACGCCGATCGCCGGAGACCCGCTCGTGGAGCCTCCCGGGAGGATGTCGTAGACGCAGGTCCCGAGCGTTCCCGCCGTGATCCGGTAGTGACCGACCGAGTAGCCGCCCTCGGCCGGACGCAGCCGCTTGGCGAGCATGAGCGCATCGGCGAGCGCCACGTACTGCTCCTCTCCCAGCGTGACGGCCCCGTCGGCCTCGGCCAGCCCGGGCGTCTGAACCTGCTCCGTGATCGGATAGCCGACTTCGAGCACGTCCGTCTTGACATTGGCGAGCTTCGTGGGGACGAGGTCGTCCCGGCCGAGCTCGTCCTTGTCGAGCTTGTGCGTGACGAGGACCAGCACCGCGGGGTCGCCGGTCGGCTCGCCGTCGCGCCATTTGACGCCGGCCGCGACACCGACGACGTTTGCGCGCGGCTCCTCGGGGTCGAGCAGCTCCTCGACCGCACGGGTCCGCGCCGGCTCGACCGCAGCCGCGTCGGCCGCGGTCAGAATCGTCTTCTTCTCTTCAGTCATCTGTTCCTCTCTGCCGAGGTTCTGCCTCGACGACGCCGATCTCCTCGACGTCGACGGGGTGGCCGTCGAGGGAGGTGGGCACGCGCTCGTCTGGTTCGAGCTCGGACGCCGGCACCTTGCGAGCGACGAAAACTTTGATCACAGCCTCGCCGGCGCGCTCGCCGATCCCCACCCCCGTCACGTTGGGGAGAGCGAGCAGCTCGTCCTCGTGGCGTCGACTCGCCTCCTCGATGGCCGTATCGGGCATGCGCCTCCTTTCTGTCGACGGCGGTGCGGCGAGGCTCGGGAGGGCCCCGGGGATCGAATGCGCCGCAGCAACGCCGTGGGGCCCCCCGCCTGCAGCGGGACCGCCTCCCTTCGTCGCGTCGCCTACGAGGGCATGCCTACACCCGCAGGGCAGGAGAGTCAAGGACCGACCGGACTACGAGACGTCGGCGGGACGCCGGACGGGTCGCGCTCGGCCGCGCTACAGCTCGGCCGGGGACTTGGTCTCGACCGCGAGCAGGGTCTGTGCTCCCCCGGCGGCCTTCGCCCGGTAGGCGGCGATATCGGCCGAGCGGTAGACGTCGTAGGCGGACGACTGGGCCATCGTGACGCGGGCGATGCCGCCCGAGAAGCTGTAGCGGCCGCGGCCGATCCCGATGAGCGTGTCCTGGGCGCGCTCCGCCACCCTGACGGCGTCCTCGGGGGTCGAGCCCGGAAGGATGAGGGCGAACTCGTCGCCTCCGAGCCGGCAGGGAAGGTCACCCGCCCGCGTGGACGCGCGCAGCGCCTCGGCGAGCGTGCGCAGCGCCTCGTCCCCCGCCGGGTGGCCTCCGAGGTCGTTGATCCGCTTGAGCCCGTCGAGGTCGACGACGAGGAGCGCCAGGTTCTCGCCGCTTCGCAGGCTGCGCGCGACGGCGGCGTCGAACTGCTCTTCGAACAGGCGCCGGTTGTAGAGGCCCGTGAGCTTGTCGCGGGCGGCCATCTCCTGCATCTCGGCGTAGAGCATCGCGTTGCGGACGGCCGTGGCGACGATGTCGCAGAGCGCCTGGCAGAACTGCACGTCCGTGTCGTCCCAGGCCCGGTCGACTGCGTCGCTGAGCTCCATGAGGCCGATCGTCTCGCCCCGCGCGACGAGCGGAAGCATGAGCAGGGAGGCCCGGCTCTGCTGCTCCAGGAGCGTTCGTTCCCGCGGATCGTCGGCCGAGTTGCTGACCCGGATCTGTACCGGCTCCTGCGCCTCGATCACGCGCCGAGTTGCGGGGAAGTCGGCGAGCGCGAAGACCTCGTCGCTGCCGTTCGTCTCCTCCACGAGAGTGACGACGGCGTCACGCTCCCGGTCGTAGGTGGAGATCTCGGCGGCGGTCGCGCCGGTCAGCTCCGCGGCGCAGGCGGAGAACTCGCGCAGCACCTCGCGTAGGTCGAGGCTCGAGGAGAGCCTCCGCGAGAGGTCGAGCAGCGCTTGTAGCCGGTTCACCGGAGCCATCGATGGAGTATCGGATTCGTGCGTTCGCCGCTTGAGCGGATTCGAGCTAGACGAGCTAGACGCCGGCGCGCGCGATGCGGTCGAGGCGGGGGACTCGGCGCCGCGCGCGTGCGCGGCCCCGGCGCGGATCGAGCGCGTCGTGGACGCCGTCGGCCACGAAGTTGACGCCGACGGCGAAGAGCGCGATGGCGGCGCTCGGGACGACCATCACGAAGGGCCTCGCGGAGTGGAAGCCGTCCTGGGCGATGTTCCCCCAGGTCGCCTCGGGCGCGTTCAGGCCCAGCCCGAGCAGGGAGAGGAAGGCCTCGCCCAGGATGATGGCCGGCATCTCGAGGAGCACGGCCACGACGAGGACGCCGAGTGTGTTCGGAACCATGTGGCGGACGATCACCTCTCCGCTCCGTGCGCCGACCGCCTCGGCCGCCCGGATGAAGTCGTGCTCCCTGAGGGAGGCGATCTGCCCTCGCACGAGCCGGGCGGTCGTCATCCAGCTCAGGATCGAGAGCGCGAAGATGAGCGTGAGCATGCCCCCGCCGAGCCCGACGAGAACGAGGATGACGATCATGGCGGGTAGGCGCGGGACGGCGAAGAGACCGTCCAGGAGCCGCATCATCGCCTCGTCGAGCCGTCCTCCGGCAAAGCCCGCGACGGCGCCGTAGACGAGCCCGAGGAGGAGAATGACCGCCGTCGCGGCGGCGGCGATGGTCATCGACGCGCGCCCGCCCAGGGCCGTGCGGGTGAGGAGGTCGCGGCCGAACTGGTCGGTTCCGAGCGGATGCTCCGAGCTCACTCCTCGGTTTGCGGCCTCGAAATCGACGTCGTAGGGGTCGTACGGAGAGAGCACAGGCACCAGGAGGCACGCGCCCACGAGCAAGGCGAGAACAAGGGTCGCCGCCAAGGCGGCCCGGTTGGCCGCGTAGCGGCGGAGCGCGTCTCGCCAGAAGCTCCGGCGCCGACCTACCTCCTCGGGATGCGCATCGTTCACGCTTCCTCCCGCAGGCGCGGGTCGATCGAGATCCGGGCGAGGTCGGCGAGGAGGTTGGCGGCGATCACGACCGCCGCGAGGGCCACGGTCATTCCCATCACCATCGGGTAATCCCGCTGGAGGGCGGCGGACACGAAGTACTGGGCCGCTCCCGGGATGCGGAAGGCGCTCTCGACGAAGAACGTCCCCGTGACGAGGAGCGCGAGCGTCGGGACGGCCGCGCTCAGGAAGGGGCCGAGCGAGCCGGGCAGGACGTGGAGGAGGACGACCCTGCTGGAGGTGAGCCCCTTGGCCCGCGCCGTCCGCACGTAGTCGAGCTGCATCGTCTCGACAGCCGCGGCTCGGACGAGGCGGGCGATGTAGCCCGCCGGGGCGAGGGCGAGCACGAGCGTGGGGAGAACTTTCGCTTGGCGCGAGTCCCAGCCGTCCGCGACGATCTCCCACTCCCGAACGAAGTACGTGGACGCCACGCCCGCGACCAGGAAGACAGGGACGACGAGCATTGCCGTCGCGAGGGTGGTCACGGCGTAGTCCGCCCACGTGTTCCGGCGCAGGGCGCCCAGAAGCCCGAACGCGACGCCGAGAGGAACGGCCCAGGCGCAGGCCAGGAGGACGAGCTCGCCGGAGACCGGAAAGCGCTCCTCGACGATCTGGTCGACGGTCGTGTAGCGGTTGACGAGCGAGGGCCCGAAGTCGAGCGTGGCGGCGTTCCGCACGTAATGGGCGAACTCGACGATCCAGGGGTCGTCGAGGCCGTAGTGCTCCTCGAGCTGCACCTGGAGCGCCGGGGGCACGCCGCCCTCCTCGAGCCGGAAGGGACTTCCTCCCATCCCGCGCAGGAGCGCGAACGTCACGAGCATGACGAGCAGGAGCAGCGGGATGCTCCAGAGCACGCGGCGGACGACGATCGCGGCCACTCAGCACCGTATGACCGGGGATCGCGACCGGAAGTTGGACCTCGCCCCGCCTGCCCGGACGCTCGGCGGGTGAATCACAGACTCGGGATGGGTTCCGGCTAGTAGACCCAGATCGCCGGGTCTTCGA
Organism: Gaiellaceae bacterium; assembly: GCA_035640195.1. Taxonomy (GTDB): domain Bacteria; phylum Actinomycetota; class Thermoleophilia; order Gaiellales; family Gaiellaceae; genus DASQWP01. The sequence continues at coordinate 6,443 of DASQWP010000024.1, forward strand.
CCGAATCCCCGGTCGTGTTGGGCCCGACATGCCGCACGTCCACGTGGCGGACGAGCCCGGACGCGCCCTGGTAGCCGATGCCCGAGAAGCACTGGAGGCGCTTGACCTCGGCGACCGGCTTGGCCGGAGCGATGTCGGCCGCGTTCCCGTACAGGTGCTGCGAGTTCCTCGACGCGCCCGGGATGCTCGCATTCCGCTGCGGGTCGCGATACCCCGAGATCACGGACACCGGTCCTCCCACGAGCTCGCGGTACTCCTCCAGCCCGCGAACGAGCTCCCGGCTCACCTTGATCCAGCCGTCCCCCGTCGACTTGAACTCGCGGAACGCGAAGTTGGGCGAGCAGGTGCACCCCTGCCGGACCGATTTCCGCAACGCTTCCTGCGTCTTCACGCCCGCGGCGCCGTCGACGAGTAGCCGCCAGTAGGCGAAGCCCCGCTGGAAGTCCTTCACGGCCGCGAACGTCTGCCGGCCCCAGGCGCCGTCCACGCGGAGCGGCCAGCCGAGCTTCTTCAGGGCCTGCTGCACCTCGCGGGTGGTCATCTCCTCCCGGTCCGGCGCCGGCAGCCCGCCCTCGAGGAAGAGCTCGCCCTCCGCCTTGCGCCTGCGTACGAGACCTTCGAGCGTCTTCCCGCCTGCCTTGACCCAGCGGTCGAGCTCCTTGGGGACGGCGTCGTAGCGCCCCTCGTTGAGCTTCCGCAGGAGCGTCGAGTCGGCGAAGGCCCCGGCTCCCACGTTGAAGACGAAGCTGACAAGGGCGTCGAACTGATTCTGGTCGAGCGCGACCTCGACGCTTCCGTTCACCGCGTCCGCGGCGTGGGCGGCGTCCTCGAGCAGCAGTTCGAGCGCGCGCTCCCGGGTGATTCCCCGCCGGAACTCCGCGGGCTCGGAGCCGTCGCACCGTCCGTGGTGCACGAGGTGGCCGCACCCGATCGTGCAGTGCCCGGCCGGGTCGTCGTAGAGATCCGACCGGAAACCCTCGAACGTGGCGATGAACTGAGCCCCGTTCTTGCTCAGCTTCCGCTTGCGCGTGCGCTTCCGAGCGGTCGGCTTCCGGTCCTTGCCGCTGGCTGTCCGATTTCTCGCCACCCGCC
>DASQWP010000025.1:0-7423 GCA_035640195.1 Gaiellaceae bacterium
CCATCGAACGGACCTACGCGAAACGGGAAGGCCCGGATTGAAGCCGGGGGCCGCGCAGTTCTTCACGCTCACCGACGGGCGACTGCGCTCCCCGGCCCGCGGGCCGGGCGCCCGAGGGTCGCGATCTTGACAGGAAGGCTATGGTAAGTTTACACTTACCGTAAGTCATGACTAACCAGCTTGGCGGACTCACGGCGCTCGGCGATCCCACGCGGCGCTCCATCTTCGAGCGGCTGCGCCCCGGGCCGCGAGCGGTCGGGGAGCTCGCGCGCGACCTGCCGGTCAGCCGGCCGGCCGTCTCGCAGCACCTCAGGGTGCTCAAGGACGCGGGGCTCGTGATCGACCGGCGTGCGGGAGCCCGCCGCATCTATCAGCTCGATCCAGACGGTCTCGGCGCGCTCCGCGCCTACCTCGACCAGTACTGGACCAGAGCCTTGGCGGCCTACAAGACCGCCGTCGAGCAACGACCGGAGGAGGTCTCATGAGCATGCAAGCAACAGACACGTCCGTTCGGACATCGATCCTCGTCGAGGCCCCCATCGAGCGGGCGTTCTCGGTGTTCACCGAGGACTTCGGCAGCTTCAAGCCGCCCGAGCACAACTTGCTCGGGGTGGAGATCGCCGAGACGGTGTTCGAGCCGCGCGAGGGCGGCCATGTCTACGACCGCGGCGTCGACGGGAGCGAGTGCCGCTGGGCGCGCGTGCTCGCCTACGAGCCGCCGCATCGCGTCGTGATCAGCTGGGACATCAGCCCGTACTGGCAGATCGAGACGGATCTCGAGAAGACGAGCGAGGTGGAGGTGCGGTTCGTCGCCGAGTCGGCGGAGCGCACGCGCGTGGAGCTGGAGCACCGGAACCTCACGCGACACGGCGCGGGCTGGGAAGGGGTCCGCGAGGGTGTCGCCGGCGAGGAAGGTTGGCCTCTCTACCTCCAGAGGTATGCCGAGCTGCTCGCGAACTGACGCCGACACTGAAGCCGGGCGCCCGGCGGCGCATGCGCCGATGAGTTCTCGGCCCCGGCCGGGTCTATCCCGGTGTGGTCACCTCGCGGCCTCGGCCTCGGTCGAGATCGAAGGCCCCTGTTCGTCTCTGGAACGAACGACGAGAATGCTCGGCAAATGGCAATGCTTCGGAAAACGGCAAGGAGGGATAGATGAGCGCCGTACGGCTCCTCGTAGGTACGCGGAAGGGCGCCTTCGTCCTGACGTCGGACGGATCGCGCGACGATTGGGACGTCAACGGCCCGCTCTTCACGGGGTGGGAGATCTACCACGTCAACGGGTCGCCGGCCGATCCGGACCGGCTGTACGCGTCGCAGTCGACCGGGTGGTTCGGGCAGATCATTCAGCGCTCGGACGACGCGGGGAAGACGTGGGAGCCGGTCGGCAACGAGTTCGCGTACGACGGGGTTCCTGGGACGCACCAGTGGTACGACGGCACGCAACATCCGTGGGAGTTCGCGCGCGTCTGGCACCTGGAGCCGTCGCTGACGGACCCGGACACGGTATTCGCCGGCGTGGAGGACGCTGCGCTCTTCCGCTCCGTGGACGGCGGGCGGACGTGGGAGGAGCTCTCGGGGCTGCGCGGTCACGAGACCGGCGAGCAGTGGCAGCCCGGTGCGGGGGGACTGTGCCTGCACACGGTGCTCATCCACCCCGACGACCCCGCGCGCATGGTCGTGGCCATCTCCGCGGCAGGGGCGTTTCGCACTGAGGACGGCGGCGAGACGTGGCGCCCGATCAACTGCGGCCTACGCTCGGGCGAGCTGCCCGACGAGGACCGCGAGGTCGGCCACTGCGTCCACCGCATCGCGATGAACCCGTCGCGGCCCGACGTCCTCTTCATGCAGAAGCACTGGGACGTGATGCGTAGCGACGACGGCGGAGAGTCGTGGCACGAGGTGAGCGGGAACCTCCCGTCCGACTTCGGCTTCCCCATCGCCATCCATGCTCACGAGCCGGACACCGTCTACGTCGTGCCGATCAAGAGCGATTCCGAGCACGTCCCGCCCGACGCGAAGCTGCGCGTCTACCGCAGCCGCACCGGCGGGGACGAGTGGGAGGCGCTCACGCGCGGTCTGCCGCAGAGCAACTGCTACGTGAACGTGCTTCGCGACGCGATGGCGGTGGACAGCCTCGATCCCTGCGGCGTCTATTTCGGGACGACCGGCGGCCAGGTGTACGCGTCGTCGGATGCGGGTGACAGCTGGACGGCGATCGTGCGCGACTTCCCTGCCGTTCTGTCGGTCGAGGCGCAAACGCTCCCGTGATCCGCGTCGTTCTCCCTCAGCACCTACGCACGCTGACCGGAGTGGACGGCGAGGTCCGCTTGGATGTCCAGGAGCCGCCGACGCAGCGCACCGTCCTCGACGCGCTCGAGTCGACCTACCCCGTCCTGCGCGGGACGATCCGGGATCACGACACCGCGAAGCGCCGGGCCTTCATCCGCTTCTTCGCCTGCGGGAGAGACATCTCGCTCGATCCGATGGACGAGCCGCTGCCCAGCGAGGTGGCGTCCGGAGCGGAACCCTTCCGGGTGGTGGGCGCGATGGCCGGAGGGTAGGTCGGGTCAGCCCCGTCATCACGCACAGGGAGCGTCCGGCAAGGGCGACCGAAGGGCCGAGGGAGCCGACCGCGATCGTGCTCCTGCACAGCCGCGCGGGTGACGAGCAGGAGGTTCTCCCCCTCCTTCAGGAGCTCGACCCGGACGAGCGGCATCTCGGGCTCCTGCCCCTTGGCCCTCTCGAGCTGACGCCGGAAGGGCGCCACTGGTACGTCATCGAGCGCGAGGCCTCTCCGGAACCGACGAGCTTCCTGCCGACGCTCGAGGCTCTCTCGGCCTGGCTCGACCAGACGCTCGCCGCGCACGGGGTCGATCCGAGCCGGGCCGTTCTCGCCGGCTTCTCGCAGGGCGCCGTCATGGCCTACTCGCTCGGGCTCGCGCCAGGGCGCCCGAGCCCGGCCGGAATCCTCGCATTCTCCGGCTACATACCGCGGGTCGAGGGGTTCGATCTCGACTTCGAGGGTCGCGCCCGGCTCCCGGTCTTGATCGCGCACGGGAGCCTCGACCCCAGCGTCAGGGTCGACCTCGCGCGCGAAGCCCGAGCGCGGCTCGAGACGGCCGGCCTGGCCGTCCGCTACCACGAGGATCAGTCAGGACACGCGATTACCCCCGGCGGCCTCGCTCAGGCGCGGGCAGTCCTCGCCGAGGGGCTCGCCTAGCGGGCCATCGCGTCTGTGGGACGGGGCTCCCCGAGCCCCGGCTCGCTTTCGAGGTTCGCTTCCACGGCGACCGCCATGGGATTGGTCGCGGCGATGCACGCCTCGGGTAGGGCGGCGCAGCCGAGCCATCTGATCTCCGGCCGGAGGGCGACGACGATCACGCCGCCGACGAGGGTGACGAGACCGTCCACGAGGACGGCGTTGCCCGGACCGATTCCGGCGGCAAGGGCGGCTGTGACGAGGCCGCCCAGGGGAAGGACGCCCACGAAGGCAGCGGCCCAGATGGCCATCGCGCGGGCGCGCATCTCGTTGGTGCTCATCGACTGGACGACGACCGTGGAGAGACCGATGAAGAGGACGGCCGCGAAGCCACCCACGAGGGCGAGTGCGAGCGAGAACGGAACCGACGACGAGGCCCCGAGCGCTGCGATGCCGAGGGCGGTCGCGAGATAGCCGGCGAGAATGGGTCCGCCCTTGTTCGGCCGCCGCGAGAGGATGAGGAGCGCCAGCGAGCCGAGCAGGGATCCCAGCCCCATGGAGGCCGTGAGAGCTCCGAGCGTACCGCCCCCGCCGTCGAGCTCAAAACGGACGATGGCCGGGAGCATGAACGCTATGGCCGGCGTGGCGAAGACGCCCGCGAGGAGTGTGAGCACCATCAGGGAGGCGATGCTTCGCTGTCCGAAGACGTAGCGCACACCGTCCGAGATCGCGCCGCCGAGCTTCGCTGCGCTCTCGCCTCCGCGGGACGGCGTGGCCGGGAGGAGAGCGAGCGTCGCCAGGACGAAGGGGAACCCTGCGGCGTTGACGACGAAGATCCACGTGGGCCCGCCTGTGGCAAGCAGGAGACCGGCCACCGCGGGGCCCACGAAGCGGGCGGCGTGCAAGGACATGCTGTTGATGGCGACGGCGCTCTCGAGGTCTCTCCTGGGAACCATGGAAGCGAGCATCCCCTGGAAAGCTGGAAAGCTCAGCGCGCCGAGCACGCCTCCAGTGAGCGCGAGGGCGCCCATCAAGGGCACGGTGAGCGAGTCGGCTGCCGAGAGGACGGCGAGGGACACCGGGACGAGCATGCTGGCGCCCTGGAAAGCGACGAGGAGCCTCCGCTGGTCGTACCGGTCGGCGAGTGCTCCCGCGGGCAAGGCGAGGATGAGGTTGGGGATCGTGCTCAGGAACCCGATCACCCCGAGCGTCGCTGCGGACCCGCCGACGAGCAAGACGACGTAGCCGTAGGCAGCCCCCTCGACCGACTTGGTCGTGAGGGAGATCAGGACTCCCGTCGAGTAGAGGCGAAAGCGCGGGTCGCGAAGTGCGCCGAGGGCACGACCTGTCGCCTCCAGCGTCCGTACGTCTGCGGCCGACAGGGGCGGAGGCCTACCCTCGAGCGCGGCGACACCGCCTCGGACGGCGTAGGCATCGAACCCTCGATCCTTCAGCCAGTGCGCCACACGGACGCTCGTCGCCTCACGCAGTCAGGTACAGGCGAGAACGATCGGCGTTCCGCGGGGAAGCTCGGCGACAACGGACGGGATTTCGTCCGGTGGAATACGCCGAGCTCCCTCGATGCGAGCACTCGCGTCCTCGTGACGGCGAACGTCGATCAGAAGCGCGCCACGGGCCACGAGGTCGCGCGCGGCATGCACCTCCAGCCGCAGCGACGACGAGCGGAGAGCGGACCAAACGTGATAGCGGCGCGTCGGTTGAGCCATCGGGCGGGGGAGTTGATCTATTCGATATCACGCCCGGCGGTGGGCGGGGAGATGCCCGCTCGGCATCTGGTTTGCACCCGATCTTGGACGGGCGCGGCACCGGCGTACAATCTGCAGAGCCTGTGACTCAGATCGTCGACGACTCGCTCGAAGCCGGCAGGGAAGCCGCGCGGCGGCATGCGTGGCGCGACGCGTACGAGCTGCTTCGGAGCGCGGACGAGGACGGCAACCTCACAGCCGAAGACCTCGAGAGCCTCGCCGACGCAGCCTGGTGGACCGGCCGGCTCGACGAGGCGATCGGGCTGCGCGAGCGCGCGTACACCGCCTACGCAGGGGCGCAGGAGGCCGGGCGGGCCGCGATGCTCGCCCTCAGTCTGGCGATGGACTACGGGCTCCGCGGAGCGATGTCGGTCTCGGGTGGCTGGATCGCCCGTGCAGAGCGTTTGCTCGCCGACGAGCCCGAGAGCGTCGAGCACGGACATCTCGCCCTTGCGCAGGGGACCCACGCGCTCGACATGGGCGAGCTCGACCGTGCGCGGGAGAGCTTCGATCGGGCGCGCGAGCTCGCCTCGCGCTTCGGCGACCGGAGCCTCGAGACGACGGCGCTCGTCTTCGAGGGGGCCATCCGAGTCTGGACCGGCGACGTGGAGGGCGGGCTCGCGATCCTCGACGAGGCGACGGCCGCCGCGACGAGCGGCGAGCTCGATCCGCTCGCTACCGGAATCGTCTACTGCGTCACGATCGATTCCTGTCAGGCGCTCGGCGATTGCGGCCGAGCGGCGGAGTGGACCGACGCCGCCAATCGCTGGTGCGATCGCCTCGACGTCACGGGCTTTCCCGGCGCGTGCCGCGTTCACCGCGCCGAGATCCTGCGCTTGCGGGGCGAATGGCCGAAGGCGGCGGAGCAGGCGATGCAGGCCTGCGAAGAGCTTCACGACTACAACCGCGGCGTGACCGCGGCCGGCTTCTACGAGATCGCCGAGATCCGGCGTCGGCAGGGCGACTTCGCCGCCGCGGAGGAGGCCTATCGCAAGGCGGACGAGCTCGGGCGAGAGCCGCAGCCGGGGCTCGCGCTCCTTCGCCTCGCCCAGGGAAAGATGGACGCCGCTTCGGCGGGGATCCGGCGGGCGCTCGCGAGTGAGGCGCTCGACCCGCTGAGCCGCTCTCGCCGTCTCCCAGCACAGGTGGAGATCGCGCTTGCCGGAGGAGAGATCAGGCGCGCCCGGGAGGCCGCCGAGGAGCTCGAGGCGATCGCCGACCAGTACAAGGTCGACGGTCGCTGGACGCCGGCGTTCGAGGGGGCGGTTCACCTCGCGTCGGGACGGATCAAGCTCGCCGAGCACGACTGGGTGGGTGCCGCCACGTCGCTTCGCGCCGCACGCGACACGTGGAACAAGATCGGGGCGCCGTACGAGACGGCCCAGGCGCGAATGCTGCTCGGCCGCGCCTACCGCGGGGAGGGAGACGAGGACGGCGCGAGGGGAGAGCTCACCATCGCGAGGGCGACCTTCGAGCGCCTCGGGGCGGTCCTGGACGTGCAGCACGCAGGCGAGCTCCTCGGCGAGTCTTCGACCCGGCGCACCTTCATGTTCAGCGACATCGTCGACTCGACCAAGCTCATCGAGGTCCTCGGGGAGGAGAAGTGGCGCAAGCTCCTCTCCTGGCACGACCGCAAGCTGCGGGAGTTGATCGAGGAGGCCGGCGGCGAGGTCATCAAGCAGACCGGAGACGGGTACTTCGCCGCCTTCCAGTCTCCGACGTCCGCGCTCGAGGCCTCGACCGCGATCCAGCGGGCGCTCGACGAGCACGAGCCTCTCGCGCCTGACGTCCGCATCGGCGTGCACTCGGGCGGTGCCTTCCAAAAGGAGGACGACGACTACGCGGGCCAAGGCGTCCACGTAGCGGCCCGGATCGGCGCGCTCGCCCAGGGCGGCGAGATCCTCGTGAGCCGCGAGAGCCTCGCGGGAGGATCGCGCTTTCCGTTCTCCGCACCGCGCTCGGAGCAGCTCAAGGGCTTCGAAGGCGAGATCGAGCTGGTCTCGCTCGACTGGCGCTGACAGAGGCCAAAGGCCGGCGTAGTCCGGGAACTTCGAAGCCACCTGGGTGGTCGAAGAGGCATGCGGAGGATCTCTCCTGTGCTTGTCTTGCTGGTGGCCCTCGGGCTCGCGGCCTGCGGAGCGGACGGGCCGAGCGCCGGCGGTGCGAGCACCGCCGCCGAGGCGCCTCCGCCGGTTGTCTCCGAGCCGGAACCGCGCCAGCTCTACGAAGGGGAGGGCACGGTGTGCGAGGACGGGTCACGCGGCCCGCTCCTCTGGCTCGGAGCGGCGAGTCTCCTCATGCCCGGGCCGCCGAGCTGCGGAGGCATCCCGCTCTTGAACTGGGATTGGCAGGCGGTCGAGGGGGAGGGGAGCGAAGACGGCACGACTTGGGGGAGCTACCACGTCACGGGCACGTACGACGGCGAGGCTCTCGCCGTCACGGGGGTCGGGCCATACGA
>DASQWP010000026.1:0-7490 GCA_035640195.1 Gaiellaceae bacterium
GTCGACGGTTCGTCGGCGCTTGGCGGTCACGACGCCCAACGTGCGTCCCTGGGCTTCGAGGCTCGCCAGCAGGTCTTCCACGCCCGGGAACGCCTCGAGGTCGTCGTGCAGCGGCTCGTTGTGCTCGCGATAGACGCGGACGAGCTCCTCGGCGCGCTCTTCGTCGATCTGCCGCATGTGCTCGTGGATGCTCCCGCCTCCGATGAAGCCGGCCAGCACCTCGTCGGGAACCTCGCGCGCGAGGACGCTCTGGGTGGCGTGCCTGTACGAGGCGAGAATCATCGCGCCGGAGTCGACGAGCGTGCCGTCGAGGTCGAAGAGGACGGTCGGATAGCGCACCGTTGGATCGTATCCATGGCGCTCCGGGCCACCTGCGCATCGCCCGGTCGCATACTCGTGACGAAATCGCGACCCTCTCGGCACGAAGCGCGCGCCACGCACGCGACGTGCGGCAGTACGCTCGAAGCGGAGGGAGGACCGCGGTGGCCCCAGGCGCCGGGCCCTCAGCGCCGTCAGTAGTGGACGCGTTCCAGGTAGAGGCCCCAGGGCGGCGCGGTCGCTCCCGCCTCCGATCTGGGGCGGCCCTCGAGCAGGCGCGCGACTGTCGGCGGGTCCTGCTCGAGCATCGTTCCGACGAGGATCCGCACCATGTGCCGCAGGAAGCTGTCGGCAGTGACGTGGAACTCGAGCGCCGCGCACGCCCGTTCCCAGCGCGCCTCGGAGATGACGCGCACGAAGACGTCGTGCTCCGTCTCGGTCGGCGTGAAGGCGCGGAAGTCGTGCTCCCCGAGCAGGAGGTTCGCCGCCTCCCTCAGCCGCCCCTCTTCGAGCGGCCGCGGCCACCAGAGGGATCGCCGCCGCTCGAAGGGCGAGTGCGCTGGCCGCCGCCAGACGCGGTAGCGATACGAGCGCGCCCGGGCCGAGAAGCGGGCGTGGAAGTCGTCCTCGACCTCCTCGGAGGCGACGGCGGCGACGTCGTCGGGGAGCACTCCGTTCAGCGCCTGCGCCGCTCGACCGGGCGGGGGGCCGCCCTCCGCCGCGAAGCTCGCCACCTGCCCCACGGCATGGACGCCTGCGTCCGTGCGCCCTGCCACCGCGAGCCCGCTCCACACCGGGTAGATCTCGTCGAGGGCGGCACGCAGCTCCGCCTCGACGGTCCTGAGCGCCGGCTGCGCAGCCCAGCCGTGGAAGTCCGTCCCCTCGTACTCGAGCGTGAGCCTCACAGTGGGCACGACGTCAGGCTAGTGCCCCGTCCGGTAGTGCTGCCTAGCTTCTAGGTCGCGAGCACCAGCCAGACTCCCCATCTCGCCCGCAGGCAAGGCTAGAAGCCTTGGCAAGGGCGAGGGAGGGCTCTGGCGCCGCGTGATCGCGGGCCAGAAGCAGGCGCGCATTGCCGGGCGGGGCGCTGGTGCCCGCCACAACCTTCGCGCCCCCGCCGTCGTCGTAGCGGGCAGGCGTGAAGCGAGCTCTTCTCATCCTCGCCGCCGCGCTCGGCATCCTCGCCGCGGCGCTGGCCGCCTGGGCGTCGCGCGGCGACGAGGACGGCCCTGCCGACACGGGTGCGACGGCGCAGGAGTCTGTTACTCCAGCCGATCTCGAGCGGGCCGTGACGACAGCGGCCCTCATGGGTCACCTCCGTGAGCTCGAAGCGATCGCCGAGCGAAACGGCGGCTCGCGAGAGACGGGCGGGCCCGGCTACGACGGGTCCGTCGACTATGTCGTCCGCACGCTCCGCGACGCAGGCTTCGAGCCGGAGCTCCACCGGTTTCGCCTGCCGGTCTCGCGTGAGCGGGAGCCGTCGACGCTGGAGCGCACGGCACCCTCGCCAGCCTCGTTCCGCGCGGGGAGCGATTTCCTCACGCTCGAGTACTCGGGCAGCGGGGACGTGACGGCCCCGCTCGAGCCGGTCGACGCCGACGGGCCGACGAGCGGCTGCCAGACGAGTGACTTCGAGGACTTCAGCGAAGGCTCCGTCGCGCTGCTGCGGCGCGGCGGCTGCTTCTTCTTCCAGAAGGTGGGAAACGCCGAGCAGGCCGGCGCGGCGGCCGTGCTCGTCTTCAACGAGGGCGGGCCCGGCCGAGAGGAGCCGATCAGCGCGACGCTCGTCGAGCCCGGCGTCCGCGTGCCGGTGCTCGGCCTCTCCAACGCCCTGGGCGAGTAGCTCGCCGCCACGACCGGCGTCACCGTGCACGTGGCCGCCGACGTCGACAACTCGGAACGGGAGACCGCGAACGTGATCGCAGACCTGCCCGGAAGGACGGAGGGCGGTGTCGTCCTCCTCGGCGCCCATCTGGACTCGGTGGGAGCCGGGCCGGGCATCAACGACAACGGCTCCGGCTCGGCCGCGGTCCTGGAAGCCGCCGTCCAGCTGAAGCGCCACGGCGCCCGGCCGGAGCGAGGGATTCGCTTCGCCTGGTGGGCCGGCGAGGAGCTCGGGCTTCACGGCTCGAGCGAGTACGTAGAGGAGCTGGGCTCGGGGATCGGAGACGAGGTCGCGCTCGTTCTGAACTTCGACATGATCGCCTCTCCGAACTTCGCGCGGCTCGTCTACGACGCCGACCCCGAGATCGCCGACGCGTTCGGGGAGTGGTTCGACTCACACGACCTCGAGACCGTCGACGTCACGCTCGACGGCCGTTCGGACCACGCTCCGTTCGCAGAGCAAGGGATCCCGGTCGGCGGCCTCTTCACCGGGGCGGACGAGCCGAAGACACCCGAGGAGGAAGAGCTCTTCGGCGGCAACGCCGGCGAGCCGCACGATGCCTGCTACCACCAGGCGTGCGACACGCTCGCCAACGTCGACCGCACCGCCCTCGGCCAGATGGCGGACGCGGCGGCGGCCGTCGCCCTCCAGCTTGCGGGGCCTTGACACCGCCCCTTGGTAAGTCTAACCTTACGGTAAGCGATGGCTTACGCAGAAGCGTTCACGGCCCTGGCCGACCCAACTCGACGGGCGGTCTTCGAGCGGCTGCGGCAGGGCGCTCGCCCGGTCGGGGAAATCGCGCGCGAGCTGCCCGTCAGCCGTCCAGCGGTCTCCCAGCACCTCCGGGTGCTGAAGGAGGCGGGACTCGTCCACGAGCGCCGGGACGGCACCCGCCGCTACTACGGCGTGAACGGCGACGGGCTCGCCGAGCTGCGCTCGTACCTCGACGGGTTCTGGGAGGAAGCCCTCGCGGCCTTCAAGGAGGCAGCAGAAAACGACCCGAAAGGAGCCGGCGATGAGCCCGGAGACGACTGAGACCACACGGGTGGAGCCTGTCCGGAAGACGATCACGGTGGACGCATCCGTCGAGCATGCGTTCGAGGTCTTCACGGAGCGGATGGCAGAGTGGTGGCCGGCCAAGACGCACTCGGCGCACAAGGAGCTCGCCGATGAGGCCGGCCTCGAGCCGCGGCTCGGCGGCGCGATCTTCGAGCTGTGGCGCGACGGACGCGAGAACTGGGGCGAGATCACGGTCTGGGAGCCTCCTCACCGCCTCGTCTTCACCTGGCATCCGGGGCTCCCACTGGAGGAGACGACGGAGGTCGAGGTGCGCTTCGCGGCCGACGGCGACTCGACCCTCGTAGAGCTCGAGCACCGCGGCTGGGAAGTCCGCGGCGACCGGGCCGCCGACGTGCGCGCGGACTACGACCAGGGCTGGATCGGCGTGCTCGAGCACTACGCGAAGGCCGCCGCGGCCTGAAACCCGAGCGGGGTGGCGGGCCGAGCGTCCGCGGGTACGCGGACGGATTCCGCGCTAGGGAACGGGCGCCGGCGTGCGCTCGGGGACGTAGTCCACGAGCTCGAGATAGGCCATCGGCGCCGCGTCACCCTGGCGCGGGCCGATCTTGACCACGCGCGTGTAGCCGCCGGGGCGCTCCGCGAAGCGGGGCGCCACGTCGGCGAAGAGCTTGTGGGCGACCGGCTTCGAGCGGAGGAAGGCCACCGCCTGGCGGTGGGCCGCGACGTCCCCGCGCTTGCCGAGCGTGATCATCTCCTCGACGATCGGCCGCACCTCCTTGGCCTTGGCCTCGGTCGTCCGGATGCGGCCGTGCTCGATCAGCGCGCTCGCCAGGCCGGCGTGGAGCGCCCTGCGCTGGGCGGAGTCGCGCCCGAGCTTCCTGCCGGCCTTGCGGTGCCTCATTCCTCTCTCAGCGTGAGGCCGTGGGCCTGCAGCGTCTCGGAGACTTCCTCGATCGACTTCTTGCCGAAGTTGGGAATGGCAGCGAGCTCGTTCTCAGTCTTGGAGACGAGGTCGCCGATCGTCTCGATCCCGACGCGCTTGAGACAGTTGTACGAGCGCACGCCCAGCTCGAGCTCCTCGATCGGGAAGTTCTCCATCCCGTGCGCCTGGGGCGCCTCGGCTTCGGCCTCGGCGGCCTCGCCGAAGCCCTCGATCCGGTCGATGTCCGTGAAGATGGCGAGCTGGCGGATGAGGATCTCTGCCGCCTCCGCGATCGCGTCGCGGGGCGAGACGGAGCCGTCCGTCGTCACGTCCAGCGTCAGCTTGTCGTAGTCCGTGCGCTGCCCGACGCGGGCCGCCTCCACCTCGTAGGAGACCCGCCGGACCGGCGAGAAGATCGAGTCCACCGGGATGACGCCGATGGTGTGCTCGGGGCCGCGGTTCAGCTCGGCGGGGACGTAGCCTCGGCCGCGGCCGATCGTGAGCGTGATCTCGAGCCGGCCCTTGTCGGAGAGGTTGGCGATCTCGAGATCGGGGTTCAGGATCTCGAGGTCGGCCGGCGCCTCGATGTCGGCGGCGGTCACGGGGCCTGCGCCCTTCTTGTCGAGACGCACCTCCACCTCGGGGGACTCGCCGTGCAGGAGGCAGATGAGGTTCTTGAGGTTGAGGATGACGTCCGTGACGTCTTCGCGCACGCCCTTGAGCGTCGTGAACTCGTGCGCGACGCCCTCGATCTTGACGGACGTGACGGCGGCGCCCTCGAGCGAGGAGAGGAGGACACGCCGGAGCGAGTTGCCGAACGTGTAGCCGAAGCCGCGGTCGAGCGGCTCGATCGAGAAGACGCCGCGGTCCTCGTTCACCTCCTCGTGGGTGATCCTCGGAACCTGGAAATCCATGAGAGACGTTCGTGTAGCCATGCTTCCTTTCTGGGTTACTTGCTGTAGAGCTCGACGATGAGCTGCTCCTGCACCGGCGTGTCGATGTCCGCGCGGTCGGGCAGCTTCAAGACCTTCCCGGTCAGGTTGTCGTGGTCGGCCTGGAGCCACGACGCCACGGAGGCGGTGAGATCGGTCGCGTCGCGAACGACCTGCTCCGCCGGGCTCCCCGGCCGCACCGAGACGACGTCGTCCGGGCGCACCTGGAAGCTCGGGATGTTGACGCGGCGGCCGTTCACCTGGAAGTGGCCGTGGCGGATGAGCTGGCGTGCCTGCGCGCGCGAGGCGGCGAAGCCGAGGCGGTAGACGACATTGTCCAGGCGCGTCTCGAGCATCCGCAGCAGCTCCTCGCCGGTGATGCCCGAGCGCTTGGCGGCCTTGTCGTAGTAGTTGCGGAACTGCTTCTCGAGCAGGCCGTAGTAGCGGCGCGCCTTCTGCTTCTCGCGCAGCTGGAGCAGGTACTCCGACTGCTTGATGCGGCCGCGCCCGTGCTCTCCCGGCGGGTAGCTGCGACGCTCGACGGCGCACTTCTCCGTGAGGCAGCGCTCGCCCTTGAGGAAGAGCTTCATGCCCTCGCGGCGGCAGAGCTTGCACTTGGGGCCCAGAGGACGCCCCACGCTAGACCCTCCGCCTCTTCTTCGGCCGCACGCCGTTCGATCGCGAAGAATGCTGTGCATTTTCCGCGAAGGAGTTGCTCCTGTTCGGATAACGCTTCACGTCAAACTCTCCTGCGCTTCTTGGGTCGAACGCCGTTGTGGGCCTGCGGGGAGACGTCGCGGACGCCGAGGATCTCCAGCCCCGCGGCCTGGAGCGAGCGAATGGCGGTCTCGCGCCCGGAGCCGGGGCCCTTGACGAAGACCTCGACCTTCTGGAGGCCGTGCTCCATCCCCTTGCGGGCGCAGGAGTCGGCCGTCACCTGGGCGGCGAAGGGCGTCGACTTGCGCGAGCCCTTGAAGCCGGCGGAGCCGGCGCTCTCCCAGGCGATGACGTTCCCCTCCTTGTCCGTGAGCGTCACGATCGTGTTGTTGAACGACGTCTTGATGTGCGCCTGGCCGATGGCGATGTTCTTCTTGACGCGGCGGCGCGTGCGGCCCTTGGCCGCCTGTCTGCGGGGAGGCGCCATTACTTGGCCGCCGCCTTCTTCCCGCGCCCGACGGTCTTCTTCGGGCCCTTGCGCGTGCGCGCGTTCGTCTTCGTGCGCTGGCCGTTCACCGGCAGGCCGCGGCGATGCCGCACGCCGCGATACGCGCCGATCTCCTGGAGACGCTTGATCGACTGCGAGCGCTCGCGGCGCAGCTCGCCCTCCACCTCGAGGTTCGCGTCGATGAACTGCCGGAGCTTCGTGATCTCCTCGTCGGTGAGATCGCGCACCTTCTCGTCCTGGGCGAGCCCCAGCTCGGCGCAGATCCTGCGCGACGTCGAGGGGCCGATCCCGTAGATGTACGTGAGCGCGACCTCGAGTCGCTTCTCACGCGGAAGGTTGACGCCTGCGATTCGTGCCAATTCTCTCTCCTAGCCCTGTCGCTGCTTGTGGCGCGGGTTCGTGCAGATGACCAGCACCTTGCCGTGCCGCTTGATCACGCGGCAGCGGTCACACATCGGTTTGACGGACGCTCTGACTTTCATGGGAGGACCTTGCGGCGGCCACGGCTAAGCTCGGCCACGCCGCGACGTTGCATCGTAGCAAAAGGCTCTCGTCAGCCTTCCCCGTCTCCGGTCAGGACGAGGGGGCCGTTCTCGGTGACCGCGACCGTGTGCTCGAAGTGCGCCGAGAGGGACCCGTCGTCGGTCGAGATCGACCAGCGATCGTCCGCCACCCATACGTCCGGTCCGCCGGCGTTGATCATCGGCTCGATGGCGAGCGTCATCCCAGGCGCCAGGAGCGGCCCGCGGCCGGGCTCGCCGAAGTTCGGCACCTGCGGCTCCTCGTGCATCGAGCGGCCGATTCCGTGCCCCACGAGCGAGCGCACGACGGAGAAGCCGGCCTCCTCGGTCGTCCGCTGCACGGCCGCGGAGATGTCCTGGACGTGGTTTCCGGCGCGCGCCTCGGCGATCCCCGCGGCCAGAGCCGCCTGGCACACGTCGAGGAGACGCTTCGCCTCTCCGTCGACCTCGCCGACGGCGAACGTGTAGGCCGAGTCGGCCACGAAGCCCTCGAGCGTGACGCCGACGTCGACGGAGAGCAGGTCGCCCTCGTCCAGCCGATACGTGCCGGGGATCCCGTGGACGACCATCGAGTTGGGGGAGACGCAGATGGAGGCGGGGAATCCCCGGTATCCCTTGAAGGTGGGGACGCCGCCCTGCGAGCGGATGTAGTCCTCGGCGACGTCGTCGAGCTCCTTCGTGGTCACGCCCGGCTCCATCCGCTCGCCGAGGCGGCGCAGCGTCTCGG
>DASQWP010000027.1:0-2251 GCA_035640195.1 Gaiellaceae bacterium
CGCCTCCTTCCACGACCGCGCATACGGCGAGGCGGGAGCGCAGGTGGTCGCCGACGCCTACGAGGCGGAGCTCGTCTGCAAGGTGCAGAAGCCGAGCTCGGACGAGCTCGACCGGCTGCGGAAGGGGACCACGCTCGTCGCCCTGCTCCAGCCGCTCGTCGATCCCGAGGGCGTGCAGGCGCTGGCGGAGCGTGGCGTCACCGCCTTCTCGATGGACTCGATCCCTCGCGTCACCCGCGCGCAGCCCATGGACGCTCTCTCCTCGCAGAGCACCGTCGCCGGCTACAAGGCAGCCATCCTGGCTGCCGAGCACCTGGGCAAGTTCTTCCCCATGCTGACGACCGCGGCCGGCACGATCCCGCCGGCCAAGGTGCTCGTCCTGGGCGCCGGCGTGGCCGGCCTCCAGGCGATCGCCACCGCGAGACGGCTCGGCGCCGTCGTCTCCGCCTTCGACGTCCGCCCGGTCGTGAAGGAGCAGGTGGAGAGCCTCGGCGCGACGTTCCTCGAGCTGGACGTCGAAGGCGCCGAGGGCATCGGCGGCTACGCGGTCGCGCTCGCCGAGGATCAGCACCAGCGCGAGCAGGAGCTGATCGGCCGGCACGCGCAGGAGTCCGACGCCGTGATCACCACCGCCCTCGTCCCCGGAAGGCCGGCGCCCGTGCTGCTCACGGAGGCGGCGGTCGGCGGCATGCGGCCCGGCGCGGTGATCGTCGACCTCGCCGCAGAGGCGGGTGGAAACTGCGAGGCGACCGAGCCCGGCGAGACCGTCGTCCGCGACGGGGTGACGATCGTCGGGCTCACGAACGTGCCTGCGACGATGCCCGTGCACGCGAGCCAGATGTACTCGCGGAACGTCCACGCATTCCTCACTCCCATGCTGGCCGACGGGGAGCTCCGGCCGGACTGGGACGACGAGATCGTGCGCGAGACCTGCGTCGCCCGCGACGGCCACGTGCTCAAGGAGCCGCTGAACGCATGACCGCGTCGCTGATCGCCTCGATCACGATCTTCGCCCTCGCCGTCTTCCTGGGCCTCGAGCTGATCGCGCGGGTCCCGACCCTGCTGCACACGCCGCTTATGTCCGGCACGAACGCGGTCTCCGGCATCGTCCTCGTGGGCGCGCTCCTCGTCTCCAGCTTCGCCGAGTCGGCGCTCGAGCAGACGCTCGCCTTCCTCGCCATCGTCCTCGCCACGATCAACGTCGTCGGCGGCTTCCTCGTCACCGACCGCATGCTCGAGATGTTCAAGCGGAAGCCGACCGAGCCGCCCGAGTGATTCCCACGCTCGCCGTCGTCTCGCAGAACGTCGTCAACCTGACGTACGTGGTCGCGGCGATCCTCTTCGTGGTCGGGATCCGCCTCCTCTCCTCGCCCGCGACGGCGCGGATCGGGAACAGGCTCTCGGCCGGCGGGATGCTGCTCGCCGTCGTGTTCACCATCCTCCTGCCCGAGGTCGACAGCTACGCGCTCATCGCCGTCGGGCTCGCGGTGGGCGGCGGCGCGGGCGTCCTCGCGGCGCGGCTCGTGAAGATGACCGCGATGCCCCAGATGGTCGCCGCCTTCAACGGCTTCGGCGGCGGCGCCTCGGTGCTCGTCGCCTTCTCGGAGTATCGGCGGCTCGCGCCCGAGCCCGGCGCTCTCTCGGGCGACGTCCTCGGGGCGGCCGTCTTCGCGGCGCTCATCGGCGCGATCACCTTCACGGGGAGCATGCTCGCGTTCGCCAAGCTCCAGGAGCTCATGCCGGGAAGACCCGTCACCTTTCCCGCGCAACAGCTCGTGAACGCGGCTCTCCTGGCAGCTGCCCTCGTCGTGGCGGCCGTCGCCGGATTCGCCGAGGAGACCGTCTGGATGTCCCTCCTCATCCTCCTCGCGCTCGCGCTCGGCGTCCTCTTCGTCCTCCCGATCGGCGGCGCCGACATGCCGGTCGTCATCGCCTTCCTGAACGCCTTCTCCGGTCTCTCGGGCGTCGGTGCGGGGTTCGTCCTCGACAACAACGCGCTCATTATCGGCGGCACGCTCGTGGGGGCCTCCGGGACCTTCCTCACCGTGCTCATGAGCCGGGCCATGAACCGCTCGCTCGGGAACGTCTTCTTCGGCGCCTTCGGGGCGGTCGTCGCGGCGCCCGGGGAGGCCGCTGCCGGCGCCGACTCCAAGACGCACCGGGAGATCACCGCGGAGGACACCGCCGTCATGCTCGCGTACGCAAGCCGCGTCGTCATCGTGCCGGGCTACGGGCTCGCCGTCGCCCAGGC
>DASQWP010000028.1:0-6500 GCA_035640195.1 Gaiellaceae bacterium
GACGTCATCAAGGGCGGCGGCGGCAACGACACCCTGATCGGCGGCGGGGGGCGCGACAGGCTCCTCGGCGGCGGCGGCCGTGACACGCTCGTCGCGCGCGACGGAGCCCGCGACAACGTGAACGGCGGCCGCGGACGCGACCGGGCCCGGGTCGACCGCAGCCTGGACCGCCGTCGCTCGATTGAGCGGCTCTTCTAGGGCGAGAGGAAGGAAGAGCGTGAGCACGGAGTGCCGGCGGCGAGAGCCGCCGGCACTCCCCTGTCCGCGCGAAATGTGCTGGACTTGTAGCGAGGGCGAACGATGTCGACGCGTGGGATAGGCATTCCTGCCGCCGTTCGGAGGTGGTGGGCGCTCGTCGCCCTTTTCACCGGGATGGGCGGCCTGCTCGGATACGCCTACGCCTCCGAGGTCCGCCCGTCCTACGAGGCGGAGACGACGATGGTCGTCGACGTCCGCGGCGGGCGGGAGGGGGGCCGCCAGGCCGCCGGCGCCCACGTGCCCACCTACGCCGAGCTCGTCAGGACGGCCCCGATCCTCGAAGCCACGATCACGAGGCTCGGGCTCTCGCTCTCTCCCGCGGAGCTCGCGCCCGACGTGCGCGGCGAGTCGGACGGGGAGACCCGCCTGCTCACGATCAGAGCCCGCCATGCCGAGCCGGCGCTCGCGGTCGCGCTCGCGGACACGCTCGCCGGGGAGCTTCGCCGCTTCGTCCTCGCCGAAGGCGTGCCGGGGCGGACCGTCGAAGGCACCGTCACGCCGGACGTCCGGCTTCGAATCGTCGAGCGAGCCGAGCCGAGCCGCGTTCGGCCGC
Source organism: Gaiellaceae bacterium (assembly GCA_035640195.1). GTDB lineage: Bacteria > Actinomycetota > Thermoleophilia > Gaiellales > Gaiellaceae > DASQWP01. The sequence goes on from DASQWP010000028.1 coordinate 812, forward strand.
GGAGCCGCCTGACGATGGAGTTCGGAGCGCTCGCGGGGCTCTTCGGCGCGCTCGCCGTGGCGGTGCTCCTCGAATTGCGGGGCCGGCGAGTTCGCGACGAGCGCGACCTCGGCCGGGCCGGCTTCACCGTCGTCGGCTCGGTCGAGGGAGGAGTGCGCGCGCGCAACGGGCTCGCCCGCTCCGAGCGCAGGTCCGCACCGCCTACCGGCGGCTCGTACGACCTCCTGGCAGCGCGGCTCTCGGCCCGCGGAAACGGCTCCGCACCGAGGAGCCTGCTCGTGCTCGGGACTCGACCCGGGGACGGCAGCGCGACCGTGGCGCTCAACCTCGGGCTGGCGCTCGCGGACGCGGGCAGGCGGGTCGCCGTCGCCGACCTCGGCAGGCGGAGCCAGATCGCCAGCCTCGCGGCACGGAGCGGCCTGCACGCTCCGACCGGCAAGCGGATCGGCACCCTGCGGGAGGACACGGTCACGCTCGACCGCTTTCGGCTCGGGCGGAGCCGGGAGCTCGTCCTCGCCGTGCCGAGAGCGGCCGAGGCGGGACGGACGAGCCGGAAGCGGGCCGAGGCGCTCGTCGGCGCCTTGCTCGCGGACGCCGATTTCCTGGTCGTCCACGCGGCATCGCTCAGGCGCTCGCCCGACGCGCTCGCCTGGGCGCACGCCGTCGAGGCGACTGTCGTGGTCGTCCGGCGCGAGCACACGAGCCGGGAGGGCGTCGCGTCGGCGCTCGACAGCCTGGGGCAGGTGCCGACGAACGTGCTCGGCACGGTGTTCCATACGAGCTGAGAGTCCCGAGGCGCCCGCGGGCTACTTGCCGACGATCAGACGGGCGAGGCGAAAGCGCATCAGCTCGGGGAAGGTCTCGGCTGCGCGAAGCGAGCTCCGGCCGAACCCGACGACGAACAGAGAGGCGACGGCCGCCGCGACGAAACCGATGAGTGCGGGAGGCGAGAAGGCGAGCTGCACGACGAAGAGAAGTCCGGCGGCGAGCACGATGGCGCCGTAGACCGCGAGGTCGCGGCGGCGGAAGAGCGTCACGCCGGTGCCGAGCAGGAGGCCCGCTTGCTTGAAGACGTTGTGCAGGAGGAGCGTCGTGCACGTCCCGATCGCCGCCCCGAGCGCCCCGTAGCGGGGGATGAGGATGAGGTTGAGCCCCAGGTTCACGAGCGCGGCGGCGATGTTGATGGAGACGATGTACTTCAGCCGCCCGAAGACCTTGAGCGTGAGCCCGTTGAAGCCGAGCGCGGCGTTGAAGTAGTACCCGAGCGCGAGCAGCGTCAGATACGTGGCCGACTCCGAGTAGCGCGAGCCGAAGAGCGTCACGGTCACGGGCTCCGCCAGCGAGAACGTGAGGGCGAAGGCGGGAAAGGAGAGGACGGCGATCCAGATCGCCGTCGTCCAGTAGAGCCGGTTGATCCCCTCCTTGTCGTCGCGCGCGAAGAGGCGGGCGGCGAGCGGCGTGAAGAGCAGCGTGAAGCTCGTCATCACGAGCTGGTTCACGTGCGCGACCGGCAGGATGACGCGGAGGTCGCCCACCTCCTCGGCGCCGCGGTAGTGCCCGAGGAGGAGGACGTCGGACGTGTTCATGACCATGTAGACCAGGTCGGAGGTCAGGAGCGGGATCGTGAAGCCGAACACCTCCCGGACGGGAACGTCCAGCTTGCGGAAGTCGAGGTGCTGGAGGAGGCCCTCGCCCTGCAGCATTCCGTAAAGCATCACGGCGTAGATGCCCACCCCGACGGCGGCGGCCGCGACGTAGCCGCCCGCCAGGAAGAGGACGCTTTGGTTCCCGAGCACCAGGAGGAGGACGACGGTGAAGCGGAGGCCCGGCGTCAGGACGTACTTGCGGAAGAAGATCGCCCGAGGTTTCGAGAAGACGGCGAACATGCCCATGAGCAGGCCGTCGAGCGACTGGATCGGAATCAGGACGACGAGGATCAGGAGCAGGGAGATCGCCCGTTCGTCGTCGATCAACGACCCCGACAGCACCCCTTCCAATCCGTAGACGAGGGCGACGGAGACGAGGCCGATGGACGCCACGGTCCCGACCGCGAGGACGAGGGTGCCGAAGAGCTTGTTGTAGTTCCCCTGCTCGTCGTAGATGGGAATGAAGCGGGTGATCGAGCGGTCGAGCCCGAAGGTCGCGATGCTCCCGCCCAGGCTGACGAGCGAGACCGCGTAGGCGAAGGCGCCGAAATCCGACTTCGAGAGGTAGCGGACGACCAGGATCTGGATCGCGAAGTTGATCCCGAGCGAGACGAAGCGCCCCAGGAGGAGGAGGCTCGAGCCTCGGATCTGCTTCCGTGCGGCGGCGTCGCCGGCCGCGACGGCGACGGCGTCAGACGAAGAGCCGGCGGGTGCCTTCATTCCGGTCGTCCTCACTCGTCCTTACGGGGGGTGGAGGCAGGCTTCGCGTCCCGGTGCAAAGCCGCCTCATCGTGGCACAGAAGCGAGGCTCGGAACGCCTCAGGCGCCGAACGTCACGACGAGCTGCGGGTCGTTCGCGCCTTCCTTGCTGCTGTACCAGACGGCGTTGCCGTTGCCGTCCTTCAGGGCGAAGCTGTGCGTCCCGTCGCCGGCGACCGCCGCGCCGAGGTCGAACTCCACCCAGGTCCCGGCCGGCGCCGAGCCGCCGGCCGCGAGTAGCGACCCCACGTCCGGCCTGGTCGACCAGGTGATCGTCCCCTCGCTCCAACCCGTGTCGGCGACGCCGTAGATGCTGCCGGCCGCGGTGCTCCCGTCGACGACGAAGAGGCGAAGCGTCACGGACGTGACCGGCGCGCTCACGCCGGCCACCGAGAACTTCAGGTACGAGTTCGTCTCGGCGAGGTTCTTGAACCCACGGAGGGTCGTCTGTCCCCCGGTGTTCTCGTCCAGACTGTTGGAGCGGACGTAGGCGTCGTCGGTCGGCGTGAACGTCAGGCTGGAGCCCCCTCCGCTCGGCGCGTTCACGGTGATCGTCCTCGTCGTCGAGCTCGAGCCGAAGGCGTTGGTGACGGTTAGCTTCGCGGTGTAGGTGTTCGCGCCCGTGTAGGTGAAGGTCGGAGAGGCCGCCGTCGAGTCGACGGTGCCGTCGTTCTGGAAGTCCCAGGCCCGCGTGTCGACCGAGCCGCTCGAGGTGTCCGCGAACTGCACGGTCAGAGGAGCGACCCCGCTCGTCGGGGACGCGGTGAAGCTCGCGGACGGCGGCGTGCCTCCGCCGCCGCCGCTGCCGTCGAGCGGCTGGAAGCTGTGCATGTAGTGCCAGTTGTTGGAGGCGGCGAGGACGACGAGGCCGGTCGCCGAGCTGACGTTCTGCTTGGTCGAGGTGGCGTTGTTCACCTTCCCGTCGGCGTCCTTGATCACCGGCGTGCCCTTGCCGGCGGCGAAGGAGATCGAGCTCATCGGAGTCGTCTTCTCGACGATCGAGCCGCCTGAGCCCGAGTCGGTCGCATACATGTGGATGACGCCGTTGGCCTCGTCGAGCTGGACGATCGGGCGCGTGTGGTTGTCCTGCTCGCGTCCGTAGACGTGGCTCGACCAGCCCCCGCCCGCCTGACGGACGAGCAGCATCGTGAGGGGATCCGGGTTGGAGGTCTTCGACGTCTTGATCGCCGCGTACACGCGGCCTGCCGAGTCGCTCTTCAGGTTGATGTGGTCGTCGGAGAGCTGCGTCCCGGAAAGCGCGGTCTCGATCGACCAGGCCTCGTCCGCACCGCTGTCGGAGTGGACGGCGAACCCGAACGACCAGTTGTTCTGGTTGCTCCACATCAGCCCGATCTGGTTGCCGCCGAAGGCGATCAGGGAGGAGATGTCGTCCGCCTTCACCGCCGAGATGGGAAGCGAGAAGGCGGTGCCCCAGCTCGCGTCGTTGCAGGTCGGGTTGCAGAGCGTCCTGTTCATCCAGACCTTGCCACCCTGCGTCCAGGTCGCCCACAGCTGGCCGCTCGAGTCCTTGTCGATGACGAGCGTCTCCGTCCGCCAGTTGTTGATCAGGACCGGGAAGCCCGCGTCGCGGGTGTACGTGTTGGTGGAGGCGTTGTAGCTCAGGCGGTAGAGGCGGCTCTGGTAGCCCGTTCGCGGCGACTCCGAGAAGCGGTGCGAAGCCACGTACAGCTTCCCCGCCGCCCCGTCCCAGAGGGCGTCCGCCCGCGTGGCAGGCCGGTCGTCCAGCGCCACCCCGGTGTCCACCCAGCTCTGCGTCCCCTCCTCCAGCCGGAAGATGTGGAAGTCGCCGCTCGGGGCATGCCACATGCTCGCCCACCAGAAACCGTCGTTCCACCACAGCTTGCTCTCCGGCTTCTCGCCCGTCACCCCCCCGCCGCTCCCCGTCGTCGTCGGGCCCTCGAAACCGACGTCGCCGGGCGCGGCGGTCGCGACCGCGGGAAGAGCGAAGAGGGCCAGGAAGAGGACCGCGAGGAGTGCTCCCCGCGTTAGCCGGGTCGGGCGCGGCACGCTCACATGGCCGGCCGCAGGCGTGACATCGTCCCGATCACCCTCCCCGGAGGTCATAACAGGGCGCCCGGACCGTGTCAAGGCTGCGCGACCGCCCGCGAGGGCGCGTCGCGCTCGCCCTGCTCCTCCGGCCGGAGGGCCCAGGCGACCGATGCCCCGAGGGCGAGCAGCGCCCAGAAGAACCGCTGGTAGGAGAGGTGGAGGAACGCAGAGGAGGCGAGATAGGCGACGAGGGCGAAGAGGAACGAGCTGGCGAGCATCGCCCGCTCGGGATCACGCCGGCGCCAATAGCGCGCGCGGCGGTAGACGAGGGCCAGTGTCGTCCCGGCCATGGCGAGGAACGCTCCGAGCCCGACGATGCCGAGGTCGGCTGCCATCTCGAGGTAGAGGCTGTGGCCCCTCCGCTCGCTGCGCAGGTACCGGAGGCCGAGGCGGTTCGCGTAGTCGCGCGAGTACTCCCTGAAGTACAAACCGGGCCCGACGCCGACCAGCGGATTGTCGAGGAAGGTGTTCCAGGCTGCGAGGTTCTCGGTCTGGCGCCCGACCAGCGCCGAGTCCGGGGCGGTTTCCGTCGTCTCGGAGGAGAAGGCGGTGACTCCCTCGAGCGACCTCAGGCGCTCGACGTAGCCGGGGAGGAGGAAGGCCACCGCCAGAGCCAGCACGGGCAGGAGGACGAGCAGCCGCCGGATGGGGATCTCCCTGAGGACGACCATCAGCAGGAGCAGCCCGCCGACGGCGACCGCCGCCCCGCGCGAGAACGTCAGCATGATGCCGCCGAGGATCAGGAGCGTGCCCGTGCCCGCTACGAGCCGGAGCCGCCGCGAGGGCTCGCGGAAGAACCGGATCAGCGCCAGGGGTAGGACCACGGCGAGAATCTGCGCATAGCGGTTCTCGCTTCCCAGGGGCCCGCCGAGCCTGGGGCGCTCGATCTCCTCGCTGGCGATCTCCGCGAGCCTGTCGACCTGCGCAAAGCCGCCGTAGTCGTTTGCATACGTCCCGGTCAGCTCCTGGTAGACGGACAGGCCTCCGAGAAGGCTCCCGGAGACGATCAGCGTCCAAGCGACCAGCGTGAGCATGCGGGTCGTTCGCACGGCGTTGGACACGAGGAGATAGACGAAGAGCCCCTCGGTGAGGTAGAGCCCGACGGCCTGCCGGGCGGCGCCCGGCTCGCTCGAGAGCATGGCCGAGAGGAACAGGGCCGCGAGGAAGGCGAACACGAGCGGGAGCGCCGGCGTGATGACGAACGGCCGGCGCTC
>DASQWP010000029.1:0-9671 GCA_035640195.1 Gaiellaceae bacterium
AGCTCGAGCTGGGCCGTGCGGTCTATCTGGAAGGTGCCCAGGTCGCGCGCGTTCACACCTACGACCTCGGCGCCGAGCGTGACTGCCCGCTCGAGGTCCTCGGCGTCATGCGCCTCGACGAGGGCATCCAGGCCGAGCTCCTCCGCCGTCCGCCTGAGCCGGCGAGCCGCCTCGTCGTCGAGGTCGCGGAGCAGCAGGAGCGCGGCGTCCGCGCCGGCGACGAGCACGTCCTCCAGGTGTGCGCGCGTACTGAAGAACCCCTTGGCGAGGAGCGGGAGCGCCGTGGCGGCGCGTGCGGCCCGCAGGTCGGCGAGCGAGCCGCCGAAGCGTTCGTCCACGAGGATGGAGACGGCCGCGGCACCGCTGGCCTCGAACTCCCTCGCGATCCGCGCCGGGTTTGCGTCCGGCCGCAGGTCGCCCGCCGACGGCGAGCGGCGCTTCACCTCCGCGATCGCGGAGAGACCGGGCCCGGCGAGCGCGTCACGGAAGCGCCCCACCTACGACCCCCGCCCCCGCAGGACCTGTCCGGTGCCAGGCCCCGGACAGGTCTGGGATGGCCCTCGCGTTGCTCGCCCACGGCGCTTCGGGGCCCGGACCGGCCTGTCCCGGCGAGACCGGTCTGGTGCCAGGCCCCGGGCGTGTCTCATCAGGCCACGGCCCTTTCGCGGGAGAAGGCGACCAGCGCCTCGAGGCGCTCACCGGCGGCGCCCGTGTCGACCGCCAGGGCCGCCATGCGATAGCCCTCGGCGAGGTCGCGCGCGCGGCCCCCCGCGGCGATCGCTCCCGCCGCGTTCAGGAGCACCGCCTCGCGCTTCGGGCCGCCCGCACCGTCGAAGATGGCGCGCACGACGGCGGCGTTGTCCTCTGGGCTGCCGCCGCGGAGGTCGCCCGGACGGCACCGCGGCACGCCGAAGTCGCGCGGATCGACCTCGCGACGCTGCACGCGCCCGTCCTTCACCTCGCAGACGAGGTTCGGCCCGGCCGGCGAGAGCTCGTCGATGCCGCCCGCGCCGTGAACCACGAAGGCATGGCGAGCGCCGAGCCGCGCGAGCACCTCCGCGATCGTCGGGACGAGCTCCGCCGCGTACACGCCGACCACCTGCGCGCGCGCACCGGCCGGGTTGGTCAGCGGCCCGAGCAGGTTGAAGACCGTCCGCGCCGCGAGCTCCTGCCGCACGGGCGCCGCGTGGCGCATGGCCGGGTGGTGGGAGGGTGCGAAGAGGAAGCCGAACCCGAGCTCGTCGATGGAGCGCTCGATGCGCTCGGGCGGCTGCTCCAGGTCGAAGCCGAGAGCCTCCAGCACGTCCGCCGATCCGGACGCCGACGAGACGGCGCGGTTGCCGTGCTTGGCGACGCCCGCTCCCGCCGCCGCGGCAACGAGCGCCGCCGTGGTGGAGATGTTGAACGTCCGCGCCCCGTCCCCTCCCGTCCCCGCGGTGTCCACGAGGTCGTCCCGCCTCGGATGCACCGCGAGGACGTGCGCGCGCATCGCCTCTGCGCAACCGGCGATCTCGTCCGCGCTCTCGCCCTTGAGGCGCAGGGCGACGAGGAAGCCCCCGATCTGCGCCGCGGTCGCCTCGCCGCGCATCACTTGCTTCATGACGTCGCGCGCGTCCTCCTGCGAAAGGTCCCGCCCGTCGAGCAGGCGCGCGAGCGCATCCTGGATCACCGCCGTCCCTCCAGGAAGTTCCGGGCCAGGGCCGGCCCGTCGGGCGTCAGCACCGACTCGGGGTGGAACTGGATGCCGTCGATGGGGAGCTCGCGGTGACGCACGGCCATCACCTCGCCGTCCTCGGTCCTCGCGCAGACCTCGAGCGAGCCGGGCACGCGGGTCGCCGCCAGCGAGTGATAGCGGCCGGCCTCCAACGGCTCCGGCAGCCCGGCGAAGAGCCCGCGCCCATCGTGGGCGATCGCGCTTGCCTTGCCGTGCAGGAGCCGCTTCGCCGGCCCGACCTCGCCGCCGAAGGCCTCCACGATCGCCTGGTGGCCCAGGCAGACGCCGAGAGTCGGGACCTGCCTCCCGAGTCGCTCCACGATCTCGATCGTCGCCCCCGAGTCTTCCGGTCGGCCCGGGCCCGGGGAGACCACGAGGTGAGTCGGGCCGAGGCGCTCGGCGCCCTCCGCGTCGATCGCGTCGTTCCGGATCACCGTCACCTCTGCACCGAGCTCCTGAAACAGGTGCGCGAGGTTGTACGTGAACGAGTCGTAGTTGTCGACGAGCAGGATCATGCTTCCTCGAGCGCCTTCTCGAGCGCGGCGAGCTTGCGCAGGCACTCGTCGTGCTCGGCGGCGGGATTGGAGTCGGCCACGATCCCTGCGCCGGCCTGGAGCCGGGCGAGCCCGTCCGCGAGGACGACTGTGCGGATGGCGATGCACGTGTCGAAGGCCCCGCCGGGAATCGCGTACCCCACGGCGCCCGCGTACGGGCCGCGGCGGTACCCCTCGAGCTCGGAGATGATCTGCATCGCCCGCACCTTCGGCGCCCCCGAGACGGTACCGGCCGGGAAGCACGCCCGCAGGAGGTCGAAAGGGCCGTGCTCCGGCAGGAGCTCGCCGGCCACCTCGGAGACCAGGTGTGTCACGTGGGAGTAGCGCTCGGGCTCGAGGAACCGCCCGAGTCGAACGGTGCCCGGACGGCAGACGCGCGAGAGGTCGTTACGGCCCAGGTCTACGAGCATGACGTGCTCGGCCCGGTCCTTCTCGGACGCGAGCAGGTGCTCGCCGTCGCCGTCGCCCGGCGCCGTGGTCCCCGCGATCGGGTTAACGCTCGCGCGGCTTCCGTCGAGCTTCACGAGCGTCTCCGGAGAGGAGCCGACGAGGGAGAGGTCGCCGAGCTCGAGCAGGAAGTGGTAGGGCGACGGATTGACGCGGCGGAGCGACCGGTAGAGCGCGAGTGCCGAGACGTCCGTCCGTCTCTCCGCTCGCTGGGAGAGGACGATCTGGAACGCTTCGCCCGCTCGGATGTGCTCCTGCGCGCGCCGCACCCCGGCCTCGTAGGTCGCGCGCTCCGGGAAGCGGCGGGTCCGGCCGAGGGCTACGGGCCGCTCGACCGGGCGGGCCGCGGCCCGCCCGAGCGTGGCGGCGACCGCTGCGCGATCGCCTGCTAGCACCTCCGCCACGTTCGTCGCGTGGTCGAAGCGGACGAGAACGTCGGCGACGACGAAGCGGCTCTCCGGCAGGTCGGAGCCCTCGTCGGGCAAGACGACCGTCGGCTCGAGCCTCGCGACGTGGTCATAGCCGAGATAGCCGACCACGGGGCTTCCGGCGGCGAGCTCGCGCTCCGCCTCGTCGAAGCCGACGAGCCGCGTGCCCGAGCCCACCAGGCTGTAGCGCCCCAGACGGCCCTTCTCGACGGACTCGAGCAGGAACCCGGCGCCCGCCTCTTCGCGCAGGCGGAGAAACGCCCCGAGCGGGGTGACGAGGTCGGCGTGGATGTCGGTCGCGATCGTCATGGCACGAAAAAAGACCCTCGACGGGTCTCCGGGCGGAACGGGCTCTTCGGGCCTCTAGGTCAGCAGGCGACGCTCCCGCTCCGCTCGCGGCGCCAGGCCCACCAGCTGCGGACGGAAGCTGTCACTGTGCTCAGAGCGTAAGGTACCGCCGCCGACCGGTCAACTTGTCCGACGACGGCATGTCGAGAACGGCGACGCCGTCGTCCGCCTCCGCTAATAATCCCGGCGGTGGAGCGGCATCCGATCCGCGTCGTCGTCGAAGACGACCTCGACCGCTCGCGGCTCACGGTCTTCTTCCGGCTTCTCCTCGCGATCCCGCACCTGATCTGGCTTCTGCTCTGGTCGATCGGGGCGTTCGTGGCCGCCGTCGTCAGCTGGTTCGCGACGCTCGCGCTCGGCCGCTCGCCGCAGGCGCTGCACGGCTTCCTCGCCGCCTACGTTCGCTACGCCACGCACGTCTACGCCTATCTCTCCCTCGCCGCCAATCCGTTTCCGGGCTTCACCGGCGACGCCGGCAGCTACCCGGTCGACGTCGAGATCGACCCGCCCGCGCGGCAGAGCCGCTGGAAGACCGGCTTCCGCATCTTCCTCGTGATCCCGGCGCTGATCCTCGCGAACGCGCTCACCGGCGGGCCGGGCGGAGGCGGTGGCGGGGGCGCCAGGGGAGACGGTGGCGAGGCGGATGCGGCCACGTGGTTCGACTTCAGCGGCGGCGGGGTGCTGGTCCTGGTCGCCTTCCTCGCGTGGTTCGTGTGCCTCGCGCGCGGACGCATGCCGCTCGGCTTCCGCGACTTTCAGACCTACGCACTTCGCTACGGCGCCCAGACGTGTGGGTACCTGCTCCTCCTGACCGACCGCTACCCCTCGAGCGACCCGGCCGCGCTTCCGGCGAGCCCGCCGCCGCAGCCTCAGACGATTCGCATCGCGGTCGACGACGATCTGCGCCGGTCGAGGCTCACCGTCCTCTTCCGGCTTCTCCTCTTCCTCCCGCACCTCGTGTGGTTCCTCCTCTGGTCGATTGCCGCGTTCTTCGCCGTCATCGTCGGCTGGTTCGTGACCCTCGCGGCGGGCCGGATGCTCGTCGGCCTCCACCGCTTCCTCGCCGCGTACATCCGCTACGGGACGCACATCTCCGCGTACCTCTTCATCGTCGCCAACCCGTTCCCCGGGTTCACGGGGACCGAGGGCACGTACCCCGTCGACCTCGAGGTCGATCCGCCGGCACGGCAGAGCCGGTGGATCACGCTCTTCCGCATCTTCCTCGCCATCCCGACGGCCCTCATCGCGGGTGGGCTGGGCGCCGTCCTCGTCGTCGTAGGGGTATTCGGCTGGTTCGTCGGCCTCGTCACCGGCCGGATGCCCGAGGGGCTTCGGAACCTCGGCGTCTACGCGGTCCGCTACTCGGCCCAGGCACACGGGTACGCGTACCTCCTCACCGACCGCTATCCGTACACCGGACCGTGGGAGTGGAGCACACCGGGGCCCGCGGAGGACGCGGAGCCCGAGGTCGCCGCCGCATAGCCGGGCGGCTCCCGCTCGCGCTGCTCCTCGTCGCCCTGGCCGCTGCCTGGGCGACGGGCTTCTACTTCCTCTGGCAGAGCGACGTCCCTGCGGGGCTGGAGCTGCCGGAGGTCGAGGCGAGCGAGCTTCTCGGCCCCGAGGAGCTCGAGGAGGCGCGCGACTACGAGCGCTTCCTCCGGATCGACTTCGTGCTCGCGGAGGTGATCGTGCTCGTCGTCTTCGGCCTCTACGCGCGCTACGGCCACCGCTTCGTGCGGGAGTCCGCGGCCGGCCGGATTGGGACCGGGATGCTCCTCGCCATGCTCGGCTTCGCCCTCCTCTGGCTCGCGCAGCTTCCCTTCGGCCTCGCCGGGCTCTGGTGGGAGCGCCGCCACGACGTGTCCGAACAGGACTACGGCACGTGGATCCTCGAGAGCTGGCTCGGGCTCGGCGGGGCATTCCTCTTCGTCTGCCTCGCCATCCTCATCGTCATGGGTCTGGCCGGCCCGCTCCCGAAACACTGGTGGATCCCGGGGGGAGCTGTCTTCGTCGGGCTCGCGGCGCTCTTCGCCTTCGTGCTCCCGTACATGCTCCCCAGCCAGAGGCCACTTCGCGACGCCGAGCTGCTCGCCGACGCGGATGTGTTCGCGCGCGAGCAAGGGCTCGAGGCGGCGCCGCCCCTGCACGTCCAGGAGGTGCGGGAGTTCACGACCGCCCCCAATGCACTGGCTGTGGGGCTCGGGCCGAGCCGCCGGGTGATCCTCTGGGACACCCTCCTGGAGGGCCCATTCCCGGACGAGGAGGTTCGCTTCGTCCTCGCGCACGAGCTCGGGCACATCTCCCGCGAGCACATCTGGAAGCTCGTCGGCTGGTACGCGCTCTTCGCCTTCCCGGGCGCGTTCCTGATCGCACGCGCAACCCGGCGCCGCGGCGGCATGCGGGAGGCCGAGGCGGTGCCGCTGGCCCTCTTCGTCCTCGTCGGGCTGTCGTTCCTCGCGCTTCCGCTCCAAAACGCATTCGGGCGCCATCTCGAGGCAGAGGCCGACTGGATCGCGCTCGAGACAACCCGCGATCCGGAAGCGGCGCGGGCGCTCTTCCGCCGCTTCGGGACGACGGCGCTCGCCGACCCGAGCCCGCCGACCTGGTCGTACCTCCTCATGGAGACCCACCCGCCGCTCGCCGACCGCACCGCCATGGTGGAAGCCTGGGAAGCACGGCGGGGCGGCGGCTGAGAGCCACCCACCCGTTGCTACGCTCACGACGTGAGTCGCTCCGTCATCGTCTCCGCGGTCCGCACGCCGTTCGCCAGGCTCGGAGGCGGCCTCCGCCAGCACGAGGCGCCCGAGCTCGGCGCGATCGCGATCCGCGCCGCGCTCGACCGCGTCGACGTCACGAACGACGAGGTCGAGTACGTGATCATGGGCCAGGTGCTCCAGGGGGGTGCCGGACAGGCTCCGGCGCGCCAGGCGGCCGTCGGAGCCGGCCTGCCCAGGGAGACCCCGGCGGACACGATCAACAAGGTCTGCGCCTCCAGCATCCGCGCCGTCGAAATGGCCGATCAGATGATCCGTTCGGGCGACCACAGCGTGATCGTCGCGGGCGGGATGGAGTCGATGTCCAACGCGCCCTATCTTCTCAAGGGCGCCCGCTTCGGCTACCGGCTCGGCGACGCGAAGCTCATCGACTCGATGGTCCACGACGGCCTCACGTCCTCGTTCGACAAGAAGCACATGATCGAGCAGGCGTCGTTCGTCTCCCGCGAGCTCGGCATCTCGCGCGAAGAGCAGGACGGGTGGGCCCTGCGCTCGCACGAGCGGGCCGTGAACGCCATCGACGAGGGCCTCTTCCAGGAGGAGATCGTCGCCGTCGGCGAGCTGAGGGTGGACGAGGGCCCGCGGCGGGACACGTCGCTCGAGAAGCTCTCGCGCCTGAAGCCCGTCTTCGATCCGGAGGGGACGACGACGGCCGGCAACGCGCCCGGAGTCAACGACGGCGCCGGGGCGCTCGTGATCACGAGCGAGGAGTTCGCGCGCACGCGCGGGCTCGAGCCGCTCGCGACGATCGTCTCGCAGGCGTACGTCGCCGACGACTTCGCCTATCTCGCCCGCACGCCGGCGAAGGCGGGCGCGCGCGCTCTCGAGAAGGCGGGCAAGACGATCGGGGACGTCGAGCGGGTCGAGCTGAACGAGGCATTCTCCTCCGTCGTCCTCAACTCGGCCAAGATGCTGGGCGCCGACCCGGAGCGCGTGAACGTGAACGGGGGCGCGGTCGCGCTGGGCCACCCGATCGGCGCCTCGGGCGCGCGCATCCTGGGGACGATGATCTACGAGCTCCGACGCAACGGCGGCGGCCTCGGGCTCGCGGCCATCTGCTCCGGCGGCGGCCAGGGCGACGCCCTCCTCATCGAGGTCTAGCAGCCGACCGACGAGGCCTGGCCCGGCCTGACTCCGGCCGCGGCGGACTCAAGATTCGGGAACTCTCGCGCTCCGCGGGCGTCTCATACTTCGATGACCTTCATCGGGCTTGTTCTCGTACTCCTGGGTCTCGTCGGCTGGAGCGTCGAGGAGGAGAGCGGGAGCGCGGCCACGCCCTCGCCCGCCGAGAGCGAGCCTGCGCCTCCCGGCCCTGAAGGCGGCAAGGCGAAGCCTCCCCCGATCGTGCTCCGGAGCGCTGCGGGGACTCAGGTCGCCGTCGCCGAGTCGAGCTGCGTCACGGCGCCCAGCACGGCCGTCTGCATCGACACGAACGACCAGCAGCCCGAGGACCTGAGCGTCGTCCGCCCGGGCGAGAAGGTCGTCCTCAGCCTCCGCGGCGCCTCCGTCACCGGAGGGAGCGTCCTCGCCGGCCCGCTTCCGAGCTGCGAGAACGCGACCGTGTCGGAGCTCGAGCTCGAGCCCGGCGCCGAGACCCGCTGGCGTGTCGACCTGCCTCCGGGGCAGTACGAGCTCGAGGTCTTCGCGCGCTTCGAGGCGGCCGGCGGGCGGAGCGGCGACGTGAGCGGCTCCCTCGGCCTCCTCGTCGACGCGACCCAGGCGCAGGAGATTCTCCCTGTGCCGGCCACCTTCGTGGGCTGCTGAAGGGAACACACGCCGCGTGACCCTCCTCGAGCCCGCGCCGCGAAGAAATCGGCGGGGCCGTTCGTCCAAGTTCGAGATGAGATCGACGAGAAGCGACGAACGGAGGAAAGACATGCAGGAGCCCAGCGCCCACGACGGCGGACGTGAGAGCACCCGCGGCGGCGCCCCCGCCGCTTCCCCGACGCGGCGTTGGAAGCCGACCGGCCCACTCTTCATGCTGGCGCTGGTCGCCCTCCTGGCCCTCCCGGCCGTCGCCGGCGCCCAGGGGGCGCCCAAGCCGGCCTCGGCCCGAATCAACCTGTGGGTGTGGGGCGCGGGCGGCGGCGACGTGACGGTCGGTAAGCGGGCCCGCCTCATGGGCGTCATGCGCCCCTTCGTGGCGGGTCAGCGGGTGATCGTGGTCGTGAAGCGCAACCGGAGGACGATCAAGAGGGTCTCGGTTCGTGTGAGGCGGATCGAGGGTCGTAACGCCGGCCGCTTTCGGACGCGCACGCCGCGTCTGATCCGTCCGGCCCGCTACGGCTTCATCGTCCGCCACCGGCGCACGGCGGAGCAGCTCTCCGCCCGCGCCAAGAGCCGTCGCTTCTCGGTCAGCTATCCGAACCTCGACCCGGGCGATCGCGGCGGCGCGGTGAAGATCTTCAATGACCTGCTCGCCCGGAAGCGCTACCACACGTCGCGCGGCCGCAGTTATGGAGGGGCCACGATGCGTGCGGTGATGGCCTTCCGCAAGGTGAACGGGATGCCGCGCACGTACGACGCCGGTCGCGGCATCTTCAAGCGCCTGGCGGCCGGCCGGGGCGGCTTTCGGCTCGCGCACCCCCGTGCCGGACGACACGTCGAGGTCGACCTCTCCCGCCAGGTGATGGTGCTCGCCGCCCGCGGCAAGGCCAAGCACATCTTCCACGTCTCCACCGGTGCGCCCGTGACGCCCTCCGATCCCGGGAGGTTCCGCTTCTACCGGCGCCAGCCCGGCTACAACAGCCTCGGCATGTACTACTCCGTCTACTACAACGGCGGCGAGGCGATCCACGGCTACCGCTCCGTGCCTCCCTGGGCGGCCAGCCACGGATGCATCCGCAACCCCACGCCCGACTCCCGCTTCATCTACAACTGGGTGCGGCTGGGGATGCGGATCTACGTGTATCCCTAAGACGCTCCAGAGCGGCTCCGGGCGGGTAAGACCCGCGCATGCCCGAACGCCGTGGACCTCGGACGAGACTGGCTCGACTCTGGGAGCTGACGAGGCTCGTCGCAAGCGAGTCCCGTGAGCACGATGTCCTCACGTACGCCTCCGCGATTGCGTTCCGGGGTCTGATCGCCCTCGTTCCGCTCACCCTGCTGGGCCTCGGACTCCTCGGTGCGCTCGGGGCCCAGGACGTCTGGGCCGACTCGATCGCCCCGGCGATCGAGGGGAAGGTGACGCCGCCCGTCTACGCCGCCGTCGACTATTCGGTCGACAAGATCCTCTCGAGCAGCACGGCGGGCCTGATCACCTTTGCTGCGGCCCTGCTCCTCTGGGATCTCGTCTGGGCGGTCGGCGCGGTGACCTCGGCTCTCAACAGCATCCACGAGGTGGAAGAGCGGCGCTCGGTCCTCCGCCGCGTCCTCGCCCGCATCTGGCTCGCGGCCGTGGTCGGCA
>DASQWP010000030.1:0-16591 GCA_035640195.1 Gaiellaceae bacterium
CCGGACGCCTGCCGGGCGTCCGTTACGTGGACCGGGGCCGAGCCCAACTGAAGGGAATTGCGGGTCCCGTGCGCATCGTGCGCGTCCTACCGGAGGACGTTCCGAGCCAGGCCTCCATCTTCATGTTCTTCAGCCGACAGAAGAATCTCGGCTGGCCGGTCGGCCTGGCCGTCGTGCTGATCGCCGCGGCTACCGCGGCCGCAGTCGTCTACCTGACGAGCGGGAGCCAAGGTGAGCCTGGCGAAGCGGCGAACGACGGGGGGTCGGCTGCGGAAGCACCGGTCTCGGACGTGGCGGCGTTGATCCCGTCAGATCTGCGCGAGGACTGTGTGGAGCAGCCGGCTCCCGATCTGGGCGCCCTCGAGACTGCCGTCTGCCTCCCACGCGAGGGCGCGGAGGTAGGTTTCTCGCCGGACCGGTGGCAGGTTTCGATCTATGCAGACGCTGCGGACATGAACGAGGCGTACGAGGCGGAGCGCGCCCGCCACGAGATAGAGGCCAACCAGGGCGAGTGCACCGGGCTCAGCTGGGGAGGCGAAGGCCCGTGGGTGCACGGGCCCGACAGGCCGGGCGGGCGGAACCTCTGCTACTTCGACGGCAACGACGCCGTGATCGTCTGGACGCACGCACGGCTCGGGCAGGCGACGGACAGGGACATCCTCGCGATCGCCCGCGAAGGCGGCAGCGATCACGCGCGGCTGGCCGCCTGGTGGGACGTGCAGCACCACCTGATCGGCTTGATGGAGTAGGTCGTTGCGCGTTCGGAGAACGCGCAACGACGCGAATTCGTCGCTCCGGCCAGGCAAGGCGCGGACCGGATTCGAACCGGTGTACGAGGCTTTGCAGGCCTCTGCCTAACCACTCGGCCACCGCGCCGGAAGCGAAATCATCGTACCGAGCGAACTTTTTACTTGAGAGGAGTGGCATTAGCTGCGCAGAATGCAGGTACGCCCGCCGCCGTGAACCTTGTCCCGGGGTTGATACCGCGGCGGCGTGCGGGAGCCCCGGCCCCCTACCGGGGCTCCGCCTTGTTCGGAAAAGCTCGAGTCAGCAGGTGGCGGGGCGGGTGTACTCGCCGGTGCGCCGCAGACGGGCAAGGAAGGTGCGGCGCTCCTCCCGCCGGGCCTCGCCGAGCCGTGTCGCGAGCTCGCCGGAACGCGCGAGCTTCCCTCCGGTCGCCGATTCCGCTTTCATAGTTTCGTGGAGCTCACGTCACTTCCCGACGCGCGCGTGGTCGCGCGCTGCCGCTCCGGCGACCAGGACGCCTGGCGCGAGCTGGTCAGCCGCTTCTCGCGCTATGTGTACGCGATCTGCTCGCAGGCCTTTCGCCTGCGTCAGGACGATGCCGAAGACGTCTTCCAGGAGGTCTTCGCGCGCACGTACGAGCACCTCGACCGCCTCCGCGACGACGAGGCGATCCGGCCTTGGATCGGACAGCTCACCCGCCGTCTTTGCATCGACCGGCTACGCGCAGGCAGCCGGGAGGAGCTTTCCGGCGAGGAGCCCGCTTCCGTCGCCGTGGACGAGACGATGGAGTTGCTCGACGAGGCGTTCGCCGTCCACGAAGCGCTCGCGACCCTTCCGGAAAACTGCCGGGAGATCCTCGATCGCTTCTTCGCGCAGGACGAGAGCTACCAGACCATCGGCGCGGCGCTGGACATCCCCGCCGGCACGATCGCGAGCCGCATCTCGCGGTGCCTGGGAAAGCTCCGCAAGGTTCTGGAGGGAAGAAAACCGGACGCTGAGCCGTCAGGTTGACGGGTGATCAAATGAGCACATACGACGAGGAGCGCCTCGCAGAGCTGATCCGGGCGCTCCGACCCGTCCCCGAGGGATGGATCGAGGCCGCGCAGGAGCTTCCCTTCGCGCGGCGGCAGCTGGACGACATCGTCGCCCGGGCCGAGGCGGACCTGGAGTTCCGGCGTGCGCTCATCGCCGACCTCGAGGAGGCGCTTCGCGCGGAGGGCTACGAGCCGGACACGCTCCCGCTGGAGGAGCTCCGGCGTCGGCTCGACGCCTGACGGGAAAGAAAAAGGGCCGCCCCGAGAGGCGGCCCGTTTCCAGGGAGGTCCCGACACTTTGCGGCCGAGCGTCGGGACTGTTCCCTTCTTCGGCGCCGAGACGGAATTCCTTTAGCCCCCGAATGAATCAGGCCCGCGGACGCGGGCCTAATGGATGGAGCGGATGATGGGACTCGAACCCACGACCTTCTGCATGGCAAGCAGACGCTCTAGCCAACTGAGCTACATCCGCTCGGCCGGGCCAGTATAGCCGCTGTCCGGCCGAGCCCGACGGCGCCGTCACCCATCCGCGGCCTCGCGAGGCACGCCGTCGAGCGCTTCGTTCACGAGCCGGTCGGCGAGCTCGTTGTGCTCGCGGCGGACGGCCGTGTAACGGACGCTCGCGAGCCGGCGCGCCAGCTGCGTGGCCTCGAGGGAGAGCTCCCGGAGGGCCGCGTTCTTGATCTTGTACTCGCCGCGCATCTGCTTGACGAGGAGCTCCGAGTCGGAGACGACCTCGAGTTCGTCGACGCCCAGCTCGACCGCCTTGCGCAGGCCCGCCACGAGCGCTCGGTACTCCGCGACATTGTTCGTGGCCACGCCGATCGCCTCGCCGTGGGCGGCGAGCATCGTCCCGTCCTCCGCCTCGAGGACGAAGGCGGCCGCGGCCGGGCCGGGGTTCCCACGGGCACCCCCGTCGGTGGAGAGCCGCGCCTTCACAGGAGCGGATAGACGTCGAAGGCGGGCTCCTCGTAGGGGTGCGCGCGCCGCAGGGCCGCGACGACCTCGTCGTGGCGGTCCGTCGGGAACACTGTCTCGAGCCGCAGCTCCGGCACGCGCTCCTCGCGGCCGCGCTCGCCGAGGGCCGGCGACGTTCCCTCGCCTCCGAGAAACGTTCCCGTCCCTTCCGCGTACCAGGAGCAGCGCTCGTAGTCGCCGATCCTCCCTGCGCCGGCGGCGAAGACGGCGTCGCGGACGGCGTCCAGCGCTTCCGCCGGCACGAAGACCACGAGCTTGCGGGTTTGCCCGCTCACGTTTGTCTCGGCGGGAGGCCGGGAAGGCCGAGCGCATGACGACGATGCAGGTGCGACCGCGCCCGACGCCCGAGGAGCGCTCGGAAGCTGACGTTGACGTCGAGGTCGACGAGAGCCTCTCCGTGCACGTAGCGACGATGGAGGATTGGACCGCTCACCGGCAGGGCTGGGAGCTCACGCTGCACGAAGGGCACGATTTCGGACGGCCGAACAACGTGGAGGCACGCCTCCTCTTCGCCGCCGGGGAGCAGACGTCCACCCTCTCCTTCCGCCTCGATCAGCTCGACGACGCAACCGACACCGGCGAGGAGCTCGTCCTCCGCTTCGAGGAGGAAGACGGGATCGCCAAGCTCGCCAGGCTGCGAGTGACCGGACTCGAGCTCGAGCTGCACCACATCCTGACGTTCACATAGCCGCGCGGAAGCGCGGCGAGTCGCGACGAAGCGCGCGCCACGCGTGCGCCCGCGGGCAGTACGCTCGAACGCGGGTGGAGGCGCGGGGTGGCCCCAGGGAGCCCGACAAGCGCCGAAGTGGCACGGTGCCGCCGCTACGGCGTCTCCTTCTCGAATACGTCGATCTGGGCGCGCTGGAGCTTGCCCGAGTAGTCGACGTAGATGGACTTCCACTCGGTGTAGAAGTCGAGCGCGGCCTGGCCCGCCTCGCGGTGGCCGTTTCCGGTGGCCTTCGTCCCGCCGAAGGGCAGGTGCACCTCCGCCCCGATCGTGCCCGCGTTGATGTACGTGATGCCCGCGTTCAGGTCGCGCATCGCCTTGAACGCCTTGTTCACGTCTCGCGTGAAGATCGACGAGGAGAGGCCGTACTCGATCCCGTTGGCGATCCGGATCGCCTCGTCCACGTCGGTCGCGCGGATGAGGGCGGTCGTCGGCCCGAAAATCTCCTCCTGCGCGATGCGCATGCCCGGGTCGACGTCCCCGAACACCGTCGGCCGGTAGAAGAACCCCTTGTCGAGCCCGTTCTCGGTCGCGACCTCGCCGCCGGTCAAGAGCTTGGCGCCCTCGTCCTTCCCGATCTCCGTGTAAGAGTGGATCTTCTCGAGGGCCGCGCGGTTGATGACCGGGCCCACGTCG
The DNA here is from genome assembly GCA_035640195.1 of Gaiellaceae bacterium. Lineage (GTDB taxonomy): Bacteria > Actinomycetota > Thermoleophilia > Gaiellales > Gaiellaceae > DASQWP01. The sequence continues at coordinate 4,123 of DASQWP010000030.1, forward strand.
GTGTCCTCCTCGAGCCCGCTCCCCAGCCGCATCTTCTCTGCCCGCTTCACGAGCTGCGACTGGAGCGCCTCGTACACCTGGCCCGACGCGATCACACGGCTGGCGGCCGTGCAGCGCTGTCCCGAGGTCCCGAACGCCGACCAGAGGATGCCGTCCACCGCGAGCTCCACGTCGGCGTCGTCCATCACGATGATCGCGTTCTTGCCCCCGAGCTCGAGGTGGATGTGCTTCAGGAGCGGCGCGCCGTTCTCCATCGTGCGGACGCCGACCTCGCGCGAGCCCGTGAGCGAGATGAGCGGCACGTCCGGATGCTTGACGAGGCGCTCGCCGACCGTCTCCCCTCCCCCGTGGACGATGTTGAGGACGCCCGCCGGCAAACCCGCCTCCTCGAAGATCTCGACGAAGCGCTCGCCGAGCATGGGCGTGTCGCGCGCCGGCTTGAAGACGACCGTGTCCCCGCAGACGAGCGCGGGCGCGATCTTCCAGCTCGGGATGGCGATGGGGAAGTTCCACGGAGTGATCGCGCCGACGACGCCCACCGGCATGCGCACGCTCATCTGGAACTTCTCCGGCATCTCCGACGGGGTCGTGTGGCCGAAGAGGCGCCGCCCCTCGCCGGCCATGTAGAAGGTCATGTCGATCGCTTCCTGGACGTCCCCGCCCGCCTCGGCGCGCACCTTGCCCATCTCCCGCACCATCAGCTCGGTGAGCTCGTCTTTCCTGTCGATCAGGCGCTGGCCGATGCGGAAGAGGATCTCCGCGCGCTTCGGCGCCGGCACGAGCCGCCAGCGCTCGTAGGCCTCCTTCGCGGCCTCGACCGCCCGGTCGACGTCCTCCTCGGTCGAGCGCGGGAAGGCTCCGATTGTCTCGCCGGTGGCGGGATTCGTGCTCTCGAAGGTCTCCGTGCCGGCGGCGTCCACCCACTCGCCGCCGATGTAGTTCTTGCAGGTCTGCGTCTCCGTGGTCGCCATCGTTCTCCTTCTCGGTAGCCGCGAGCGATTCTAGGCTTCGCCCATGCCCCAGGTCGGCGACAGGGCCAGCCGGACCCGCACCGTCCGCCGGGAGGACATCGATCTCTTCACAGAGCTGACGGGCGACCGCAACCCTCTCCACTACGACGAAGCGGCGGCCGCGCGCTCGCGCTTTGGGAGCCTCATCGTCCAGGGCGGCGTCACGTCCGGTCTCCTCAATGCCGTCGTCGCCGAGGACCTCCCCGGCCCGGGCAGCGTCTTCCTCCACGTGGACTGGAGCTTCAAGGCGCCGGTGCGACCCGGTGACGAGATCACAGCCGAGGTCGAGGTGCTCGACGCGCGCGAGGACAAGCCGCTCACCCGTTTGCGGACCACGATCACGAACGGGGAGGGCGTCGTCGTGCTGGACGGCACGGCCCTCGTATGGACCGAGCCCCTCTAGGCCGCCGCCGGGCGCTCGCCCTCCTCGCCCTCGCGCTCGTCCTCTCGATGACGACGTGGTTCTCGGCGACCGCCGTCGTACCGCAGCTCCGCGAGGACTGGGGCCTCTCCGACACGGCGGCCGCCTGGTTGACGATCGCGGTCCAGCTCGGCTTCGTCGCCGGGGCGCTCGTCTCGAGCGTCCTCAACCTCGCGGACGTCCTCTCCGCCCGCGCCGTCCTCCTGGCCGGGGGCGGCGGTGCCGCCGCCGCGAACGCGCTGCTCGTGGCCGTCGGGAGCGCGAGCGCCGCGATTCCCCTTCGCTTCGCCACCGGCTTCTTCCTCGCCGGCGTCTACCCACCGGCCCTCAAGCTGATGTCGACCTGGTTCCAGCGCGGGCGCGGGACCGCGCTCGGGATCCTGGTCGGGGCGCTGACGCTCGGATCCGCCGGGCCTCACCTCGTCAACGGGCTCGGCGGGCTCGACTGGCGGACGGTGATCGCCGCCACCTCGGCCCTGACCCTTGCCGGCGGCGTTCTCGCCTTCTCGGTCGTCCGCGAGGGCCCGCATCCCTTTCCGCGCGCCACGTTCGATCCGCGCCAGGCCCGCCTCGTCTTCGCCAACCGCGGCGTCCGCCTCGCCAGCCTCGGCTACTTCGGGCACATGTGGGAGCTGTACGCCATGTGGGCCTGGTTCGTCGTCTTCTTCACCGAGGCGGTCGGCGCCGGCGGCTCCGGGCCGGCCTATGCGACGTTCGCCGTCATCGGCATCGGCGCTCTCGGCTGCTGGGCGGGCGGCGTCCTCGGCGACCGGATCGGGCGGGCGGAGACGACCGCCGCGATGATGGCCGCCTCCGGCGCCTGCGCCGTCCTGATCGGGCTCCTGCTGGACGCGCCCACCTGGCTCGTCCTCCTCGTCGGGCTCGTCTGGGGCTTCACGGTCGTGGCCGACTCGGCCCAGTTCTCGACGCTCGTCACCGAGCACGCCGACCAGGCGTACGTCGGCACGGCGCTGACCATGCAGCTGGCGGTCGGCTTCACGCTCACGGTGGCGACGATCTGGCTCCTCCCCTTCCTCGTGGACGCGGTCGGCTGGCGCTGGGCGTTCGCCTTCCTCGCGCCCGGGCCCGCGCTCGGCGTCGTCTCGATGCTCCGGCTCCGCTCAGCGGGGCACTAGAGAGCTTCTTCGGAGACGTCGGTCGACGGGAAGCTGCCCGGCCTGGCCCGCCGCCGGTCGCGCGTCTGCCTTCGCTCCTTGAACTCGCCCGGATCCTTGCCCTGCCTGCGATCGGGCCCGGTGCGTCGATCGATGATGACCTCGACGTTCGGGTTGTCCTTGTAGTAGTCGACGAGCTTGTCGAACAGCTCGTCCTCGAGCTCCGGAGGGATGACGCAGTAGATCACTGCGTCGAACTATAGGAACCTCTCTAGATCCTGGGAATGTCGGGCGTGAGCCGGCCGTCCAGGCCCAGGTGCCCGTTCCAGCCCGTGAAGCGGGGATCGAGCTCGTCGAGCTCGTAGCCGCGCTCGGCCAGCCGCACCGGCTGCTGCGAGTCGAACACGACCCTGTACTGGTACCAGGAGATGTCCCAGCCGATCGTGACCACGACCTCCGGGTTCACGCCCGAGAGCGGCAGCAGGCTGACGCGCGCCTCGCCGAGGCTCTTGGCGATGCCGGCGATCGTGCGGCGGTAAGCGCTCTCGTTGAAGATCTCGGCCGCCTCGACCATCGCCTGCTCGACGGGCGTGAGCCGCCTCAGCATCGGCTCCGAGACCCCCGGGTCGGGCTCCGTGCGGCGCTGCTCGAGCAGCCCTCCGACGATCCCTCCGAAGCGGCGCCGCCGGCGCGTGTCGGAGACGATCGGCGTCGTCGGGCTTCCCTCCTTGATCCAACCGTGCTCGTCGGCGGTGGCCGTGCAGAGCGCGCAGACGTCCACCCATTCGTCTCCGCCCGGAGTGAAGCGGATCGCCCGCTCGCCCATCAGGAGGGTGCGGTGGCAGATCGCGCAGGTGCGGTAGATGTCCTGCTTGCCGACCACGCTCACGATGCCTTCGCCTCCTCCCCTTCGCGCTTCGCGTCCTCGATCACCTTCTGGGCGATGTGCGCGGGCACCTCCTCGTAGCGGAGGAAGGAGAGCGTGTAGTCGCCGCGCCCGCCCGTGAGCGACGTCAGCGACTGCGAGTACGTGAGGATCTCCGCCATCGGCACCTCGGCGCGGATCGTCGTCATGCCTCCGGCGGGATCCATCCCGTGCAGGCGCCCCCGCCGCGAGTTGAGATCGCCGTTGACGGCGCCGACCGTGTCGTCCGGGACGGTGGCCTCGAGGGACATGATCGGCTCGAGGAGCACCGGGCTCGCCTTCTCGTAGGCCGTCTTGAACGCCATCGAGCCGGCGATCTTGAACGCCATCTCGGAGGAGTCGACCGAGTGGTAGGAGCCGTCCACGAGCAGCACGCGCACGCCCCGCACGGGCGCCCCCGCGAGCTCGCCGCGGGCCATCGCCTCCTGGATGCCCTTGTCGACGGCCGGGCGGAAGCTCTGCGGAATGACGCCGCCCACGATCTTGTCCACGAACTCGTAGCCCTCGTGGCCCGGGAGCGGCTCGAGCTGGATGTGGCAGTCGCCGAACTGGCCGCGCCCGCCCGTCTGCTTCTTGTAGCGGCCCTGAGCTCGGGACTCCGTCCGGATCGTCTCCAGGTAGGGCACGCGCGGCTGGTGCAGCTCCACCTCGACGCCGAAGCGGCGCTTCAGCCGGTCGACGGCCACCTCGACGTGCATCTGCGAGAGGCCGGCGAGGAGCTGCTCGCCCGTCTGCTCGTCGCGACGGAGGACGAGCGTCGGGTCCTCCTCGGCCAGGCGGCGGAGCGCAGTCCCCATCTTCTCCTCGTCCCCCTTCGCCTTGGGAGTGACGGCGAAGCTCATCACCGGCTGGGGGAAGTCGAGCGGAGCGAGCTCGACCGGCTTGTCCTCGGCGAGGAGGAGGTCGCCGGTGACGGTCTCCTTTAGCTTCGCCACGGCGCCGAGGTCGCCGGCCGCGAACTCCTGCGCCGGCTCGTGCTCCTTCCCCTGCAAGGTGAGGAGCTGTCCCACGCGTTCCTTGCCGTGCGTGCGCGAGTTGAGGAGCGTCGAGTCGGAGGCGAGCGTACCGGAGAGGACGCGGAAGACGTTGATGCGGCCCGCGAAGGGGTCCGCGACCGTCTTGAAGACGAAGGCGGCTGCGCCGTTCCCTTCGACGCCCGCGGCGAGAGGCTTCTTCGCCGGCGAGGGCACGCCCTCGACGAGCAGGTCGAGAACGCTGGTCGTGCCCAGGTTCTTCGTCGCCACGCCGCAGGTGACGGGGAAGAGCTCGCCCGCGACGACGGCGTTCTTGAGCGCGGTCGCAAGCTCGTCTCCCGCGATCTCCTCGTCCGCCAGGTAGCGCTCCATGATCGCCTCGTCCGTCTCGACGACGGCCTCGACCAGCTTGACCCGGTGCTCCTCGGCCTGCGCTGCGACGTCCTCCGGGATCTCAGCGGACTTGTCCTCCCGCTCACCGTCGTGCGACATGTACGCACGCATGTGGAAGAGATCGACGATGCCGCGGAGCTCGTGCTCGTGACCGATCGGGATCTGGACGGCGATGCAGCGGCCCGAAAGCTGGTTCTGGAGTCCGTCGAGGGTGGCGAAGAAGTCGGCCCGCTCGCGGTCGAGCATGTTCACGAAGACGATGCGGCAGAGCCCGAGCTGTTCGGCCCGTTCCCACACGCGGGTCGTCTGCACCTCGACGCCGGCGACGCCGTTCACGACCACGAGTGCTCCCTCGACGACGCGGAGCGCCGCGAGCGCGTCCGCCTGGAACCCGGGGTCGCCCGGAGCGTCGATGAGGTTGATCTTGCGGCCCTGCCACTCGAGGTGGCAGAGGGATGCCGCCAGCGACATCTGCCGCTTGTGCTCGTCCTCGTCCCAGTCGGACACGGTCGACGAGGCTTCGATCGAGCCGAGGCGGTTGGTCGCCCCCGCCTGGAAGAGCATCGCCTCGACGAGCGACGTCTTGCCGGTGCCCCGGTGGCCGACGACGGCGACGTTGCGGATCTTGCTCGGCTCGAACTGCGGCACGGAGCGCGAGTTTAGCGATTTGACCCTGCTCAGCGGCCTAGACTGGCCCGCATGGTGAGCCGCTCACAGGCCGTGCGAAGCGCGCGTCCGGAGGACTCCGAAGCGGTGGCAGACGTGTTCCTCGCCGCCCGGGCCGCCGCGATGCCGTATCTCCCCGATCTGCACACCGCCGAGGAGACGCGCGCGTGGATTCGCCACGTCGTTCTCGCCGAGCACGAGGTTCGCGTCGTGGAGGCCGAGGGCGCCGTCGCCGGCTTCGTCGCGCTCGGCCCGAAGACGGTCGAGCACCTCTACGTTCGCCCCGAGCTAAAGGGCCGGGGAATCGGAGTGGCCCTCCTGGACGTCGCCAAGGAGCTCCGACCTCACGGCTTCCGGCTCTGGGTCTTCCAGCGGAACGTGGGAGCGCGACGCTTCTACGAGCGCCACGGGCTCCACGTCGTCGAGCTGACGGACGGCGCCGCGAACGAGGAGCGGGAGCCGGATGCTCTCTACGAGTGGCGGCCGCTCAGTCGCGCACGGCCCGGGCGGCCGTCGACGAGAGCCGCGCCTTGAGCCGTAGGATCGCCTTCGTGTGCAGCTGGGAGACCCGCGACTCGGTCACGCCGAGCACCTCCCCGATCTCGCGCAGCGTCAGCTCCTCGTAGTAGTAGAGCGTGACGACGAGCTTCTCGCGCTCGGGGAGTCGTGCGATCGCCTCGCCGAGGGCCTCGCGGAGCTCGGTGTGCGCCATGGCCGACTGGGGCTCGGCGGCCAGCGGATCCTCGATCGTGTCGATGAGGGCGATCGGATCGCCGCCCGTGCTCGAGCTCGACCAGAGCTCGTCGAGGGCGGCGATGGACGTGCGCGAGATCTCGAGCAGCGACCCCTGGAACTCCTCCTCGGTGATGCCGAGCTTCTGGGAAATCTCCTCGTCCGTCGGCGCGCGGCCCAGCTTCGCCTCGAGCTGCGTGATCGTGCGCTCGATGTCCCGCGCGCGGGCCCGGACGGAGCGCGGCACCCAGTCCATGGAGCGGAGCTCGTCGATGATCGAGCCCTTGATCCGCGCGATCGCGTACGTCTCGAACTTGATGTCGCGGTCGGGGTCGAACCGCTCGATCGCCCCGATCAACCCGAGCAGGCCGTACGAGACGAGGTCGCCCTCCTCCACATGGGCCGGGAGCCCGCTCCCCAGCCGCCCCGCGACGTACTTGACGAGCGGCGCATAGGTGAGGATGAGCCGGTCGCGGACGGCGCGGTCGCCGCTGCGCTTGTACTGGAGCCAGAGGGCCTGCGTGTCGTCCGGGCGCTCGACCATGCCCACGGGAGGATAAGGGTGTCAGCGGAGCATCCGAAATGCGGACTCGCCCATCCAGACCGCGAGCGCGACGGCGGCGACCGCGATCACCCAGGCCGTGCCGCCCGCACGGGCGGCGAAGAGCCCGATCGCCGCGAAGCCGGCGGCGAGGAGCAGGAAGAGCGCGCCGAGGGGCCTCCGTCGCACGCCGGTACAATGCCTCCTCGCCGAGGGCCGTAGCTCAACTGGCAGAGCACCGGTCTCCAAAACCGGGGGTTGCAGGTTCGAGTCCTGCCGGCCCTGCTCCTCTTCCGCGCAACTTTCCCTGCATGCTGGCGGTTCTCGTCAGCTAGAGTTCACCGTGCAGCGTCCGGCCGGGCCGCAGGCCGGATGTTGTAGGGAAGCGGGGTCCCGTTCACGGCCAAGTCGGGAATTCCCGCTTCCCCCTTTGGGGTGAGGAGCCCGTTTGCCGCCTCGGTTTCACTCCGGGTGCGGGCTGCCTCCTGCTTGGTCGGAGGCGGTCCGCCTCTCGGGCGCCGCGGGAAGACGGCGACCGGCTCGTTCGTCTTGTGAGCGTGAAGCGATCGACGCTGCTCACACTCGCGCTCGTCCTCCTCGTGGCTCTCGCGCTCGCCGGCGCGACGGTCCAGCTTCTCCGCGGCGAGCGGCCGCCGCTCTTCGGCGGCTGGTAGAAGCAGCCGTAGTCCCTGCTTTAATTCTGGGAAAGGAAGCTGCGGCGAGTACGACTGCCCGAAGTGCACACTGCGGCCACGACGGCGGAAAGGGGCCGCAGATGGGGTCGACCGCAACCGAGGTGACGAGGGGCGAGAGCCGGCCCGACGGCTCGTCCTCCGCCAAGCGTCTCTCCCGTGAGACGCGCCGGCTCCTGCCGGTCATCGCGCCCGTGCTCTTCCTCGCCTCGGTGGTCCTCGTCGTCGCGACCTCCGCGTTCGCGGCGTTCAACCCCTCGCCGACCGAGCTGGCCGGCCTAGTCGCCCTGATGGCGGCGGCCACGTTCGTCGAGGCGTTCCCGGTTCCGATCGAGAACGTCCCCGTCGGAGGCACGTCTCTCGCGACCGTCTTCATCGTCGGCGCGGCGATCGTCTACGGCTGGGCGCCGGCGATCATGGTCGGGTTCGTGAGCCAGGTCGTCGTCGAGATCGGCCGCCGGCAGCCTCCGATCCGGATCGCCTACAACAGCGCCGTCTACACGCTTGCCGCCGCCGGCGCCGGAGCGGTCACGGCCGCGATCCCGAGCGACGGCTTCGCCTGGCTCGCGCTCGAGGTCGGCCTGGCGGCGTCCGCCTTCTACGCGGTCAACCTCCCCCTCGTCGCAGCCGTCGTGAGCAGGTGGGCGCGCGAGCCCTTCCTCGCGCTCCTGCGCCGAGCCGTCTCGTCGACGTTCATCGCCTTCGCCATCATGGCCTCGCTCACGCTGATGCTCGCCGTGCTCTGGGACCGCTCGCCGTTCCTCTCGGCAGCCCTCGTCGGCCCGCTCGCGGCCATCGCGCTCTACCAGCGCTCGGTTCACCGCGAGCTCAAGGCGATGCGCCTCGCCCTCACCGATCCCCTCACAGGGCTCGGCAACCACCGCCACTTCCACGAGCGCCTCCGGGACGCTCTCGCCGAGATGGAGGCGCGGGAGCTGCCGCTCAGCATCTGCCTGCTCGACATCGACAACTTCAAGGACGTCAACGACCGCTACGGACATCCCGCCGGTGACCGCCTCCTCGCCCAGGTGGCGGGCCGGCTTCGCCAGGACGGTGAGGCGTTCCGGGTCGGCGGCGACGAGTTCGCCCTCCTGCTTCCCGGCTACGACGAGAAGGACGCGAGGACCGTCGCGCACGGAGTGCTCGTCCGCACCGCCGGGCTCGAGCTCGAGGGGGACGTGCTCGTGCGGGTCTCGGCGGGCGTGGCGACCTACCCGCAACCCGGCGTCGAGCGGAACGACCTGGTCCGCGTGGCCGATCGGGCGCTCTACCTGGCGAAGGAGCACGGGAAGGGCCGCGTCCACGTCTACCGGCCGGAGCTACGCGAGCTGGATGCGCTCTCCCAGCTGGCCGCCGGTCCCGACCGGGACGCGCGCCTGCGAGCCGCGGCGAGCCTCGCACACGCGGTCGACGCGCGCGACGCCTACACCGGGAGCCACTCCCACACGGTCGCCGAGCTGGCCGCCCGCATCGCCGGCGTGCTCGGCCTCGAGTTCGAAGAGATCGAGCTCGTCCGTCTGGCCGGGAGCCTCCACGACTTGGGCAAGCTCGCCATCCCGGAGGAGATCCTGCGCAAGCCCGGCCCCCTCAACGAGGCCGAGCGACTGGTGCTCGAGCGCCACCCTCAGATCGGCTACCGAATGCTCGAGTCCCTCGGCGTGGAGCCGGTCTCCACCTGGGTGCTCCACCACCACGAGCGCTGGGACGGCACCGGCTACCCGAACGGGATCGGAAGGGAGCACATCCCCCTGGGCTCCCGCATCCTCCTCGTCGCCGATGCCTACGACGCGATGACCACCGACCGGGTCTATCGCGGGAAGATCACGCACGAGGGCGCGATCGCCGAGCTCGAGCGCTGCGCAGGCACGCAGTTCGATCCCGGGATCGTCTCCGTCTTCGTCACCGGTCTCGAGCGCAGCGAGCTGGCCGCCCTCAAGAGCTCGTAGCGCCTCTCTAGCCCCACTTCCAGCCGCCGGCGGGTAGAGCGGCGAGGGCAAGCGACGCCACGAGGACGCCACGGACGGTGAGCACGCGAAGATGCGACATTCGATTTCTTCCTTTCCAGGATTTACCGGGACTCGACACGGATCGGCAGGCGATGGACTCCTCACGAACCCCGTTGGAGGGAGCAGCGGTTACGCCCTCTGGGGGACGGGTAGCCCATGCCGAAACGACCAAGGGGGATTCACGACGTGAGATCGATCAAGTCCTTTCCGCTGTTCACGGCCCTCGGGGCCGGGCTCGCATACTTCTTCGACCCGCAGAGCGGCAAGCGGCGCCGCAAGACGACGCTCGACCGAACAGCCGGCTTCTTCCGGCACGGGGGCAGGCGGGCGGAGCGCGCCGGCCGGACGGTCGCATCGGAGGCCTACGGCCTCAAGCAGAAGGCGACCCACCTGCGCGAGGAGGCGAAGCCCCAGCCTGACGACACGACGCTGGCGCGCAAGGTCGAGAGTGAGATCTTCCGGGAGCCGGACATGCCCAAGGGGCAAATCAACGTGAACGCGGAGAGCGGTGTCGTCTACCTACGGGGCGAGGTTCAGCGAGCCGAGCTGATCGCCGACCTCGAGAACGCTGCGCGCAAGGTGCAGGGCGTGCGGGAAGTGGAGAACTTCCTCCACCTGCCCGGGGCGGCGCCGCAAATGAAGCAGTAGCGCTAGCGGCGGACGAAGGAGAACGGCCCCACGCGGGCCTTCTCCTTCCCCTCCCGCCCACGGCGGACGAGAAGGCGCATCGTCGCCCCCACTCCGCCGAAGAGGACGAAGCCGGCACCGAGAGCGCCGGCGGCGAGCGCAGGCAGCTTCGCCCGCAGCTTGTCCGTGACGTCCAAGTCCGAGCGCAGCTCGTCCACTGCGCCCGCGAGCTGCTCGCGCTCGAGCGCGATGTCTCGGCGGACGTCCTCGGCGGTGCGGTTGTTACGCGCCATTGCTCCGCAGGGTCTCGGTCGTCACCCTGGCCTCCTGGATCGCCTGTTCCGGGACGGGCGGCGTGCCCTTCCGGATCCGCCCGAGGGCGAGGACCGCGAGCAGGGCCACGAGGACGAGCAGGCTCCCGAACACGATCAGGAGAGCGAGCCACGTGTCGAGGACGAGCGCGAGCGCGGCGGCCGCCGTGGCGAGTCCGAAGCCGAGGGCGAAGAGGGCGAAGATCCCTGCCGCCAGGCCGAGGCCGGCCCCGAGGCCGAGGGCGACCGCCTTCCGCTTCAGCTCGAGCTGGGCGAGCTCGAGCTCGAGCCGCGCGAGAGCGCTCGCATGCTCCGTGACCCGCTTGGCGGCGGCGCCCATGCTGTCGCTCTCAGTCGCGTGGGTGGGCATGCCCTCTCCAGTCGACCGCCTTGGCCAGCACGACTCCGAGCACGAAGGCCGCGCCTAGCATCAACCATGGGTTCGGTCCTCCGCCGGTGCGCTTGGGGCGGCCCCCGGGTTGCGGGCCGGAGGGCACGAGGACGTCTTGCCCCGGCTTCTGGTTCGTCGGCGCCTCGCCGCGAGCCCGAGCGACGACCAGGCTCGGCTTCAGCTTCCGCAGGAAGGCCGCGTCGTCCGCGAGCTCAGGGGCGAGCTTCGAAGCGAGCCCGCCCGACTCCGCCGCCTTGCGCGAGAGCGACTGGAGACCGTCTGCGCCCTTCTCGACGAGGGAGTCGACCCTGTTCACTTCTTCACCGGGGGCTCCTCCCCCGTGGTCAGGCGCCAGATGCGAGAGGCGACCCGTCGCGCGCCGATCGTCGCGGCGGCACCTAGTCCGGCGTAGAGGCCCGTCCAGAGCAGCTTGCGAAGCACGAGGGGAGATTAACCGACAGACGACCCCGGCAAACCCTCGGTACCATGGCCCGAACGCCCTCTTAGCTCAGTTGGTAGAGCACCTCCATGGTAAGGAGGGGGTCGACGGTTCGAGTCCGTCAGAGGGCTTCGCGAAGCCGCTGCAAGTCTGCGGCTTTTTCAGAGCGCTCGTTGCCGATTCCGACGACGCGAGGTCGCACCAGGTCGCACCGGCAATCCTGGCGCGCCACTAGCGTCTGATCCCCTCCTTAGCAAAGAGGAGATCGATCCAGACTCCCGCTGCCCCAGCCGCGTCGGCGCGCCAGCCGCGCATAGCCGCGGGCGCCTGCGAAGGCGATAAAAGTCGTCAGCGGACGATTTCCACGGCGAGCAAGGCGGGGCAGCCGCGCCGGGCTACCGGCTCGGCCGTATCACGGTTCCATTCGGCCACCTATCCGCTCGAGAGGCCTTGCTCTCCTCCGCTGATGGTGCCGTATTCAGGCGGGTGCTTCGTTTCCGCCGCTGTGGGGTAGAGCTCGAGTGTCCACGCGATCCAGGGCTGATGCGCCGTGATCGCCGTCGACGTTGCCCATTACGGCCGAGTGACTGCCGGCGGGCTCTCATAGACGGTCAGCCGGGAGGTGCCAGATGGCTACCCAGCTCTGCGACATCGACGGAGTCCGTCCCGCAGTCGCGACCGTCCGCATGCGCGAGGACGGTCGCGTCGTCACGCGCAACCTCTGCGCCGAGCATCTCGCCGAGGCGCGCGCGGCCGCCGCCCCGGTGGGGCGCAGCCTCTTCGACGAGTTCCTCTCCGACTTCTTCGACGGCTTCGGCGAGAGGACGAGGAGTGGCGACCTGGCGACCAGGCCGCGCCGGCCGATCGAGCAGGTCGACGTGACCCAGTACTTCAGCGACTCCACGCGCACGGTCCTGCAGCGGGCAGCGCAGACGGCGGTCGAGTGGGGCAGCATGGACCTCGATTCCGACCACCTGCTCTGGGCCGTCGTCCAGGACGACGTCGTCCGTCATGTCCTGCGGCAGCTCGGCGCAGACGCTGATGCGATCGCCGCCCAGGTTGAGGACGAGGCCGAGAAGGAGTCTCGCACGGACGTCGCACCGTCCCTCTCGCCCGACGCGAAGGCCGCTCTCCTCGCCGCGTACGACGAGTCGCGCCAACTCGGCGCGTCGTACGTCGGGCCGGAGCACGTGCTCCTCGCGCTTGCGCGCGACGAAGAGGATCCG
>DASQWP010000031.1:0-10199 GCA_035640195.1 Gaiellaceae bacterium
GGGTCGGGTGGATCCGCGCCGTCGAGTGGGTGCCCTACCAGCGGCCGACGTTCGTGACGCCGGCCTTCGCCGGCTACGTCTCGGGGCACAGCACTTTCAGCAGGGCCGCGGCCGAGGTCCTGGCTGCATTCACCGGTAGCCCCTACTTCCCCGGCGGCCTCGCCGGGTGGACCATCGCCGCCGGCGAGCTCGGGCACGAGGCGGGGCCGAGTCGCGACGTGACGCTCCAGTGGGCGACGTACTTCGACGCCGCGGACGAGGCGGCCATCTCGCGTCTCTACGGAGGCATTCACATCTCGCCCGACGACTTCGAGGGCCGCCGGATCGGGGCGACGTGCGGGAGAGCCGCGTGGGCGCTCGCGCGCCGGTACTTCGAGGGATCGGCGCCGTCCGCATGAGGCTCGAACTGGCTCTGGCAATCGTCCGGACCGTCGTCGACGAGGCGCCCGGGCCCGTCTCTGTGTTCGTCGCCGACGAGCACGGGGAGCTGGTCGCCGCGGCGACGATGGACGGGGCCGCCCCGGACACGCGCCTGAACGCGCAGCGGAAGGCGTATACCGCGGCCCGGAGCGACGCCCGCACGACGCGCGAGCTCGCCGCAAAGGTCCGTGACGACCCGGTGGAGCTCGCGAGCTTCGACCCCTTCTTCACGTTCTTCACCGGCGGGGTCGCGGCCTTCGACGGCGAGCGACGTACCGGGGCGGTCGGCGTCAGCGGCCTCGCCGGAGACGATGACGAGAAGCTCGCCGTGCGCGGGCTCGAACGGGCCGGGCTCTCGGCCGATACGCCACCCCGACGACTGGAGGGACGATGACGTCACTGGAGGGAAAGGTCGCGCTCGTGACCGGCGCGAGCCGGGGCATCGGCGCCGCCGTCGCTCGGGCACTCGCCGAGCGGGGCGCACGCCTTGCGCTCGCCTCGCGGAGCGGCGACGACCTCGGCCTGGAGGGGGTGGTCGCGCGTCGCTGCGACGTCCGCCGGGCCGCCGATCTCGAGGGGATCGTCGCGGACACGGTCGAGCGCTTCGGGCGGCTCGACATCCTGGTTGCGAACGCCGGCGTCGGCGCGTACGGGCCGTTCCTCGAGGTCGACCCGGAGCACCTCGAGGAGATGATCGACGTGAACGTCAAGGGGACGCTCTATGCCGTGCGCGCTGCGCTCCCGCACCTGCTCGAGAGCCCCGAGGCAGACATCGTCACGATCGCCTCGGAGGCGGGCCGGCGGGGCCTTCCGCTCGAGGCCGTCTACTGCGCGTCGAAGTTCGCCCAGGTCGGCTTCACGCGCGCGCTCGACCACGAGCTCCGCGACCAGGGCGTGCGATGCACGAACATCTGCCCGGGCGGCGTCGCGACCGACTTCGCCATGGGGCGGGGCCGCACGCCCGAGATGCCGGAGCTCGAAGGGATGATGACCGCCGAGGACGTCGCCGAGGTGGTCGTGTTCGCCCTCACGCGCCCGCGCAGCCACCGGATCCTCGAGACGGCGTTCCGCCCGGTCACGGAGCCGTCATGGGGATGAGCGTGCCGATGAGCGTCCGCTGGGGATTCCTGTCGACGGCTCGCATCAACCGGCTCGTGCTCGCGGGCGCGCGCGAGTCCGACCGCGTCGACGTCGTCGCCGTGGCCAGCCGCGAGCGCGAGCGGGCGGAAGCGTACGCACGCGAGAACGGGATCGAGCGCGCCCACGGGAGCTACGAGGACCTGCTGGCCGACCCCGATGTCGAGGCGGTCTACATCTCGCTCCCGAACTCGATGCACGTCGAGTGGTCGATCCGCGCGCTCGAGGCGGGGAAGCACGTCCTCTGCGAGAAGCCCCTCAGCCGGCGCCCGGCCGAGGTCGAGGAGGCCTTCGACGCGGCCGAGCGGGCGGGGCTCGTCCTGATGGAGGCGTTCATGTACCGGCACAACCCGCAGACCGCAAGGTTGAAGGAGCTCGTCGACTCGGGCGCGATCGGCACCCTCCAGCTCGTGCGAGCCGCGTTCAGCTTCCCGGTCCAGGGGAGCGGGAACGTTCGCCTCCTTGCGGAGCTCGACGGCGGCTCCCTGATGGACGTGGGTTGCTATTGCGTGAGCGGCGCCCGCCTCCTCGCCGGAGAGCCCGAGCGAGTCTACGCCGAGCAGGTCGTGGGCGAGACGGGGGTCGACGTCCTTTTCTCGGGGACGATGCGCTTTCCGAGCGGTGTCATCGCGCAGCTCGACTCGGGCCTCCACCTCCCCCATCGGGACGAGCTCGAGGCGATCGGAGCCGAGGGCTCCGTCTTCCTCGACGATCCGTGGCACTGCCGGACTCCGGTGCTGCGGCTGCGCCGTGATGGCGGCGACGAGGAGGTTGCCGTCGCCGCCGCCGACTCCTATCGCCTGGAGCTCGAGAACATGAGCGATGCGATTCGCGGAGACGCGGCCCCGCTCCTCGGGCGCGAGGACGCCGTGGGCCAAGCACGCGCGATCGAAGCGCTCTACCGCTCCGCGGAGGAGGAGCGTCCGGTCACGCTCTCGGGCTCCTAGACGGTGGGCGCGGTGGCCTCGTCTCAGTCGCTGGCCGAGCTGACCGCGGAGCTCGTGTGCCGCGACTCGGTCAACCCCGAGCTCGTGCAGGACGGCGCGGGCGAGGGGGAAATCGCCCGCTTCGTCGCCGCCTGGCTGGAGGGAGCCGGGCTCGAGATCGAGCTCGACGAGGTCGCGCCGGGGCGGTTCAACTCCGTCGGCGTCGCCCGGGGCACGGGCGGTGGGCGCTCGCTCATGCTCAACGCGCACCTGGACACGGTCGGCGTCGCAGGGATGGAGGCGGCGTTCGAGCCGCGATTGGAGGACGGCCGGCTGTACGGGCGCGGCGCCTACGACATGAAGGCGAGCCTCGCGGCCAGCATGCTCGCCGGCGCGGAGGCTGCGAGGCGGGATCTTCGCGGGGACGTGATCGTCACGGCAGTCTGCGACGAGGAAGCGGCGAGCATCGGCACGGCCCGCATCGCCGAGCGCTACTCCGCCGACGCGGCGATCGTGACCGAGCCGACCGAGGAGCGCCTCGCCCTCGCGCACAAGGGCTTCGTCGCCTGGGAGATCGAGGTCACAGGCCGCGCCGCGCACGGCTCGCGGCCCGATCTCGGCATCGACGCGATCGCGCGCATGGGTCACGTGCTCGTGCGCGTGGAGGAGCTCGACCGCCGTCTCCGCGCGGAGCCGACGCATCCGCTCCTCGGGAGCGGCTCCCTCCACGCGTCGCTGGTCGAGGGCGGGCAGGAGTTCTCGAGCTACCCGGCGCGGTGTCTCCTCCGGGGCGAGCGGCGCACGATCCCCGGGGAGAGCCTCGCCCAGGTCGAGGGCGAGCTCGCGGTGCTCCTCGGGGACATCGAGGGAGAGACCCATGTGGTGTTCTCGCGCGAGCCCTTCGAGGTCGAGCGGGCGGAGGAGATCGTCGAGCTCGTCTTCCGCCGCGCGGGCGAGCCCGAGATCGTCGGCGTCCCCTTCTGGGCCGACTCAGCCCTCCTCGCTGCCGCCGGCATCCCGACCGTTCTCTTCGGCCCGGCGGGCGGGGGCGCACATGCCGTGGTCGAGTGGGTCGACCTCGGCAGCGCGGAACGGTGCCTCGAGACGTACACGGCGGTAGCCGCGGACTTCTGCGCCTGAGACCTCAGTCCAGGCCGGCGAAGGCCAGCGTCTCCGCCACGGGCGGGACGCCCTCCACGGCCCCGACGGCTGTGGTCGCGAGCGCACCGACGGCGTTGGCGAGGCGCGCGGCCCGCTCGAGCGGCCAGCCGGCCAGCGTCCCGTAGAGGAGGCCCGCGACGAACGCGTCTCCCGCGCCCGTTCCGTCGACGGCCTGGACCGGGAAGGGTTCGACGAGGCCCTCGTAGCCCTCGCCGGCGGCATAGCAGCCGTCCGCGCCGAGCTTGAGCGCGACCGCGCGCGCGCCGCGGCTCCGCAGCCAGGCTGCGACGGCCGCGGGCTCTCGCTCGCCGGTGATCGCCTGCCCCTCGGGCAGGCTCGGCGCGAAGAGGTCGACGTGGGGGAGGGCAGGAAGAACGCGCTCCCAGCGGCCGGTCGCGTCCCAGACGGTGTCGAGGCTCGTCAGGATCCCGCGGCCACGGGCCGCGGCGAGCAGGTCGGCAGCCGGCTCGCCGTCCAGCTCCGGCATCACGAGCGCTCCGGCCAGGTGGAGGGCCCGGGCGCCTAGGATGAGCTCAGGGTCGAGGTCCTCTCGGCGTAGGCGCCCGTTCGCTCCGGGCACGTGGAGGAAGGTCCGCTCCCCGGCGGAGTCCACGAGCACGACGCTCGCCGACGTGGGAACGGACGCGTCGACGGCGACGCCCGTCCGGTCGATCCCGCGCGAGTCGAGGAGCCCGAGGAGGAATTCGCCGAACGGATCGGCTCCGACCTTGCCGGCGACGCCCGCGTCCAGGCCGAGTTCGGCGAGGACGCTGGCGGTGTTGAGCGCGCACCCGCCGCCGCGCAGGGAGATCTCCTCCACGAGGGCGAGCGACCCCTGCGCGGGAAGCCCTGCGACGGGACGGGCGATCGAGTCCGCAACGAGGATTCCGAGGCAGATGACGTCCATGGCGAGGGCGGATACCGTATCCCGGTGAGGACGCGATGAGGGTCGAATTCGTCCGCGAAGTCGAGGCGGCGCTGGGCGCCGAGGGAGTCGTCAAGGAGCCCGAGCAGCTGCGCACGTACGAATGCGACGGCCTCACCGGCTACCGGGTCGTCCCCGGCCTCGTCGCGCTTCCAAGAAGCACGGAGGACGTGCAGGCGGTCGTCCGGCTCTGCGCTCGAGAAGGGATTCCATTCGTGGCCCGCGGCGCCGGCACCGGCCTCTCCGGCGGGGCGCTCCCCGTCGCCGAGGGAATCGTCATCTCGCTGGCGCGCATGAACCGGATCCTCGGCGTCGACCTCGAGAGCGCCCGCGTCACGCTCCAGCCGGGCGTGACGAACCTCGCCGTCACCCAGGCGGTCGCCTCGCACGGCTTCTACTACGCGCCCGACCCTTCGAGCCAGCAGGTGTGCACGATCGGCGGCAACGTGGCCGAGAACTCGGGCGGCGCCCACTGCCTCAAGTACGGCTTCACCGTCAACCACGTGCTCGAGGCGGAGGTCGTCCTCCCCGACGGCGAGGTCGCGCGTCTGCGTGCCGGCGACCCGGGGCCCGACCTGCTCGGGGCCTTCGTCGGCTCGGAGGGGACGCTCGGCATCGCCACCGAGCTGACCGTCCGCGTCCTGCGCGCGCCCGAGGCGGTGCGAACGCTGCTCGCCGGCTTCGAGTCGACCGACGCGGCGGGGGGCGCAGTCTCGGGCGTGATCGCGGCTCGCATCCTTCCGGCCGCGATCGAGATGATGGACCGCCTCACGATCCAGGCGGCCGAGGCGGCCGTCCATCCCGGCTACCCGGACGTCGGCGCCGTCCTCATCGTCGAGCTGGACGGCCTCGCCGCCCAGGTGGAGGAGGATCTCGCCTCGGTGGAAGAGATTTGCCTGGCGAACAGCGCCCGCGAGGTCCGCGTCGCGGCCGACGAGGCGGAGCGCGCCCTCCTCTGGCGAGGGCGGAAGTCCGCTTTCGCCGCCATGGGACGGGTGAGCCACGATTACTACGTCCAGGACGGGGTCGTCCCCCGCACCCGGCTGGCAGAGGTGCTGCGCCGCGTCGCCGAGCTCGAGCGCGAGTACGGCCTCCGGGTCGGCAACGTCTTCCACGCGGGCGACGGGAACCTGCACCCCCTCGTCCTCTACGACGGTCGCCGGGATGGAGAGGCGGAGCGCGCCCAGAAGCTGGCGGTCGCGATCCTCGACGCCTGCATGGAGGCGGGCGGCTCGCTCACCGGCGAGCACGGCATCGGGGTGGACAAGGCCTGCTTTATGCCCAGCATGTTCGGGCCGGACGACCTCGACGCGATGCAGCGGCTGCGGCGCGCCTTCGACCCGGCCGGGCTCGCCAACCCGGGGAAGATCTTCCCGACGCCGCGTCTGTGCGGCGAGGTCCCGGGCCCGTACCGGGCCCACCCGCTCGAGAAGGCCGGTCTTGCCGAGCGTCTCTGAGCCCCTGTCGATCGAGGAGGCTGGCGAGCTCCTGGAGCGGGCGGCCCACGCCGGCTCGCGCGTCTCGATCGAGCGGGAGGGCGGAGACCTCGTCATCTCGACCCGCTACCTCAACCGCCTGCTCGAGCACGAAGCAGGCGACCTCACGGCCACCGTCGAGTCCGGGCTACGCCTCTCGGCTCTGAACGAGCGCCTGGCCGAGCACGGTCAGATGCTGGCGCTCGACCCGCCCGGCGATCCCACGATCGGGGCCGCCATCGCCGGCGACCTCTTCGGCCCGCGGGCCCACCGCTACGGTCGCCCGCGCGATCTCGTCCTCGGGGTCACGCTCGTCCTCGGGGACGGGACGGTGGCCAACTCCGGGGGGAAGGTGGTGAAGAACGTAGCCGGCTACGACCTCGGCAAGCTCGTCTGCGGCTCGCAGGGACGCCTCGCGCTGATCGTGCGCGCGAGCTTGCGTCTCCACCCGCTTCCGGACGCGTCGCGCACCCTCGTGGTCGGGGTCGAAGGGCCGGCCGACGCGCAGGGGCTCACGGGAGTGCTGCTCCGTTCGCCGCTCGTCCCGAGCGCGGTCGACCTGCTCTGGGACGGAGAGGCGGGTGCGCTCGCCGTTCTCTTCGAGGGGAGCGAGACGGCCGCCGGCGAGCAGCTCGAGCGGGCGCGCGGCCTCCTCGGCGGCCGGGAGGACGAGACCGTCTGGGCGGACACGGGTGCTCGGCAGCTCGGCTCCGGCTCGCGGCGGCCGTTCGCATCCGGCGAGCTTGCGACCGTCCTGGCTGAGCTCGACGAAGCGCTCGTCCGGATCGGCCCGACCTGCTTCGCCTACCTCCCCGAGGCGAGCGAGAGCGCATGGCCGCCGCTCGCAGAGCGGGTTCGCGCCGAGTTCGACCCTCTCGGCGTCCTGGCATGAGTTCGGAGGCCAGCATGAGCACGATCGACCGCGAGCTCATCGCCGACTGCGTCCACTGCGGCTTCTGCCTGCCGACCTGCCCGACCTATGGGCCGCTCTGGCAGGAGGAGATGGACTCGCCCCGCGGACGGATCCACCTGATGGAGGGGCTCGCGGACGGCACTCTCGTGCTCAACCGCACCGTCGTCGAGCATTTCGACCGCTGCCTCGGCTGCATGGCCTGCGTGACGGCCTGCCCGTCGGGCGTGCGCTACGACCTCCTGATCGAGCAGACGCGCGCAACGGTCGAGCGTGAGCACCGGCGCGGGTGGAGGGACCGGGCGGTCAGGCGTGCGCTCTTCGCCGTCTTCCCTCGTCCACGGCGACTCAGGCCGGCGCTCGTCCTCGCGCCACTGGGGAGGCGCCTGCCGCTTCCCGGGGCGTTGCGACCGCTCGTCGAGCTCGCGCCGCCCTGGCGGGAATGGGACCGGACCCCCGAGCTGACGCCTGCCGCGGGAGAACGAGTGGCGCGAGTGGGCCTGCTGGCGGGCTGCGTCCAGCGCGTCCTCTTCGGCGACGTGAACGCCGCGACGGCGCGCGTCCTTGCCGCTTACGGCTGCGAGGTCGCCGTCCCGCGCGGGCAGGGCTGCTGCGGCGCTCTCGCACTCCACGCCGGGCGCGAGGAGGAGGCCAGGCGGTGCGCGCGGCGGACGATCGACGCCTTCGAGGCGGCGGACGTCGAAAGCGTGGTCACGAACGCGGCCGGCTGCGGCTCGAGCATGAAGGAGTACGGGCTCCTGCTCGCCGACGACTCCTCCTACGCCGAGCGGGCGGCGGCGTTCGCAGCGCGCGTGCGGGACGTCTCCGAGGTGCTCGCCGAGGGAGAGTCGAGGACCGAGCCGAAGCCACTCCCTCTTCGCGTCGCGTTCCAGGACTCGTGCCACCTCGCGCACGCGCAGGGCGTCCGGGCGGCGCCACGCGCGGCCCTGGCCGCGATTCCGGACCTCGAGCTGGCCGAGCCGGCCGAGCAGGAGATCTGCTGCGGAAGCGCCGGGATCTACAACATCGTCCAGCCGGAGGCCGCGCGAGAGCTCGGCGACCGCAAGGCGGCGCACGTGCTCGCCACGGAGCCGGCCGCCTACGCGAGCGGGAACCCAGGCTGCCTCGTCCAGGTGACCGCCGCGCTCCGACGGGCCGGCCGGCCCGTGCCGGCGTTCCACCCGGTCGAGCTCGTGGACGCCTCCCTGCGCGGCGTGGACAGCAGGGAGCTGCTTACGCGGGCACGCCGCTGAGCGGGACGACGGCCGCTTCGGCGTGCGAGCGGAGGGCGGCCGTGAAGATCCGGTGCGTGGCCGCCGCCTCCTCGGGGGTCGCGCAGTGGAACGGCTGGCACATGCCCTCGCGGCCGTGGGCGAGCTCGTCGAGATACGCCGCCCACATCTGCAGGATCGCGTCGGAGAAGCCGAACTCGAGGATCGCGCCCGTGATGGTGGGGTAGGCAGACTCCGAGCCGAGGTCGAGCGTCCGCCACGCCTGCGGCGCGCCGGGCTCGTAGTCCATCCAGCGAAGCGTCTTCGGGTACTTGCTCGTGTAGGCGATCGAGCCCTCGGTCCCGTCGATCTCGATCGTCCACGTGTTCGTCTCGCCGGGCGCGATCCGCTTCGTCTCCATCCGCAGCGGGAACGCGTAGCCGTCCGTCTCGACGGTGCAGAGGAGGACGGCGTTGTCCCATGTGTCGCAGGGAACGGTGGCGCCTTGCCCGTCGGGACGCTCGGGGAAGACGTCCGAGAGGATGGCCCGCACGTCGCTCGGCAGCCAGCCCGCGCGCAGGGGGAGGTGGAGCGCGTGCATGCCGAGGTCGCCCATGCAGCCGTACTCGCCGTTCCGGGCGGCCTGCCGTTTCCAGTTGATCGGCTTCTGCGGGTCGAGGTCGCTCGAGTGGAGGAAGAGCGAGCGCACCTCGAGGACGCGGCCGAACCGCCGCTCCGCGATCCAGCGCCAGACCCGCTGGCCGCCCGGGTAGAAGGGGAGCTCGGAGGAACAGCGCACCAGCAGATCGGGGTGAGCGTCGATCTCGGCCGCGATCGTCTCGAGCGCCGGGAGGTCGATCCCGAAGGGCTTCTCGCCGAGGAGGTGCTTGCCGGCCCGGAGCACGGCCGTGTAGAGCTCCTCGTGGAGGTGGTGCGGGACCGCGCAGTAGACGGCCTCCACCGTCTCGTCCGCGAGGAGCTCGCGGTAGTCGGAGACGAGCCGCGGTCTCGGCTCGAGCCGCTCGTACCAGGCGAGCACCTCCGGGCTCACGTCGCAGACGACGGCGAGCTCCGGACGCACGCCGATGTCGGCGAGGTGCACCCAGCGCGCGGCCGCGCTCGCGAACTCGCGGCCCATGAGCCCGCCGCCGACGAGCCCGAAGCGGACGACGCGCTCAGCCACCGTGGACGATCGCCATCAGCCGGCGCGTCATCCCGGCCGGATCCGGATGCTGGATGACGTTCCGACCGTAGACGATGCCCGCCGCCCCGTGGCGCATGACCTCCTCGGTGCGGCGCAGGATCTCCTCCTCGGGCGCCCGGCCGCCGCCGCGGACGAGCACGGGAACCGCTCCGGCCGCCTCGATCACGCGCGGATAGTCGTCGAGATCGTCGGTCGGGTCGGCCTTGATCACGTCCGCCCCCAGCTCGACCGCCTGGCGGACGAGCGGGACGATCTTCTCCGGGTCTCCGTCGACGCCGTAGCCCGAGTCGCCCGCCTGCATCGCCAGCGGCTCGACCATCAGGGGCATGCCGAACGGGTCGCATTCGGCCCGCAGGCGGGAGATGTTCTGGACGCAGGCGTGCTGGAGCTCCGGCTGACCGGGAAGGAGCAGGAGGTTGACGACGACGCAGGCGGCGTCGAGAGCGACCGCCTTCTCGACGGCGCCCTCGACGACCTCGCTGTACAGGTACTCGCGCCCGACGCCGGCGCGGCCGTAGACGTTCGCGACGTCCGTGCGCAGGACGAGGGCCGGCTTCCGCGGCCCCGGGATCCCCTGCAGGAGCGGCGCCTGCCCCGGCGAGAGCTGGATTGCGTCAGGACCCGCCTCGACCAGCGTCGCAACCGCCCGCCCCAGGTCCTCGATCCCCGCCAGGCACTCGGCCTCGCCGAAGAAGCCGTGGTCGACGGCCACGTCGAAGCACTTTCCGTCGGCGGCGAAGAGCCGGTTCAGTCTGGGCGTCACGACATGTGGATCTCGACGTCGTCCGCGACGCCGCCGAGGAGCGTGTAGTCCGTTGGCGCAGTCTGCA
>DASQWP010000032.1:0-2024 GCA_035640195.1 Gaiellaceae bacterium
CGCTGGCGGAGGAGCACGACTTCACGATCGCGCACATCCTCGAGACGCACAACCACGCAGACCACGTCTCCGGCCACGGGCGCCTCGCCGCCGCCACGGGCGCGCGGATCTACGTCTCGCGCGAGGCAGGCGTCGCGTACGAGCACGTTCCTCTGGCGGACGGTGACTCCGTGGCTGTTGGGGAGGTCCAGATCACCGCGCTCGCGACGCCCGGCCACCGGCCCGAGCACGTGGCGTACCTCGTCGCGGACGGCGGTCGCACGGCCGAGCCCTGGCTCGCGGTGACGGGCGACTCGCTCTTCGTCGGCGACCTTGCGCGTCCGGACCTCGCGGTGGAGCCGGAGGAGGGAGCGCGCGGCCTCTACCGCTCCGTGCGGCGGCTCCTTGAGCTCGAGGACTTCGCGGAGGCGTGGCCCGGCCACGTGGGCGGCTCTCTTTGCGGCGGCGCCGGAATGAGCGAGAAGCCGGGGTCGACGATCGGCTTCGAGCGCCGCTTCAACCGCCTGCTCGGGATCTCCGACGAGGAGCAGTTCGTCCGCGCCCTCACAAGCGATCTCGCTCCCCAGCCGCCCAACTTCGAGCGGATCGTCGAGCTGAATCGCGGCCCGCTTGTCACCGAGCCGACCTCGCTCGAGCCGCTCGCGCCCGCGCGCGTGGACGAGATCACGAACGCCGGCGCGACGCTCGTGGACGGCCGCGCGATTCGGGAGTTCGACGCCGAGCACATCCCGGGCTCGCTCAACGTGTCGATGCTCTACGGGGCCGTCGGGACGCGCGCCGCCTGGGTCGTGGACTCGCAGTCCGACGTCGTCGTGACGGGCTCGACGGACGCCGATGCGCGCCGGCTCGCGGCACTACTCGAGGCGGTCGGCTTCCGCAGGCTCGCCGGCTACCTCCCGGGCGGGCTCCGCGCCTGGCGCGAGGCCGGACTGCCGACAGGCTCCACCCCGGCCATCGACGTCGGCGAGCTGGCCGAGCGCCTGCGCCGCCGCGACGTGCGGCTGCTCGACGTGCGCGAGGAGGACGAGTGGAAGGACGCGCACGTACTCGATTCGCTCCACGTCCCCTATCACGACCTCCGCGACGGTGTGCCGGCGGACCTCCGAAACGGCGGCCGTCCCCTCGCCGTCGTCTGCTCGGCTGGGAACAGGAGCTCGATCGCCGCGTCGCTCCTCAGGCGCGCCGGCGTGGACGACATCGTCCACGTCGCCGAGGGCGGCGTCGCCGACCTGGCTGGGGAGGGAGTCGAGCTCGTTCGCGGCGACTGAGCGTCGCTCGCCTTTGGCTCGCTCCCGTGGGGGAAACCATGTTTCCCCCACGGACCCCCTTCTTTGATTTGGAGGGGAACCTCCCGGTTCCCCCAC
Organism: Gaiellaceae bacterium; assembly: GCA_035640195.1. Taxonomy (GTDB): domain Bacteria; phylum Actinomycetota; class Thermoleophilia; order Gaiellales; family Gaiellaceae; genus DASQWP01. The sequence goes on from DASQWP010000032.1 coordinate 1,365, forward strand.
ACCCCTCCACGCGCTCAGAGGCCAGGCCCTGGCCTCTGAGCGCCGGACGCCCGCTGCTAGAATCCCGGCTCGCGGGGCGGCGTAGCTCAGTTGGTTAGAGCAGCGGAATCATAATCCGTGTGTCGCAGGTTCGAGTCCTGCCGCCGCTACCAAGAAAACCCCCGAAATCGGGGGTTTTCTCTTGGCCGCTGTTGCCTGCCTAGGCGAGATTTCGGTCCAGGGGCAACGGAAAGGCAACTCGGCGCGCTCGGGGGACCGTCCGCCGTCGCGCCGGCGCCCTACGGTCAGTCCCGTGCGCGTCGACCGAGTGCTTCTCGTGCGCGCCCGCGCCGCTCACGAACTCCTACTCGGCGAGCGTGACGCGGACCGGGCCTCCGTTGCTCTCGCTGGTCGTCTGGCCGCCCGTCGCGGTCGCCAAGCGCTTCACGCGCGCGCGGCGGACGCTTCGGCGACCGCCGGCCTGTCACGCCGGAGGTCGCGGGTTCGAGTCCCGTCGCTCCCGTCTCTTAAAGATGCCTGCAAATAGGCATGTTGTGTTGTCTGCTCAGGCGGCGTTTGGGCTGCTCGTGGCCCAATCGTGGCCCAGCGGACAGATCGAAAGTACCTGCAAATAGCGATTTCGGGCCAGAATCGTATCCGGCCGCACGAAGAAACCAGATC
>DASQWP010000033.1:0-26686 GCA_035640195.1 Gaiellaceae bacterium
CGACGTCGAGCTCATCGCCGGCCCCGGTGGGAACGCCACGGCGTCGGCGACGTTCGTCGCCGAGAACCAGGCCGACGTGGGGTATCCCTCGCCGGGCGTGCTCACGTCTTCGATCGACACCGGGGTCCCGGTGAAGTCGGCCTGGGAGATGATCTCCGGGCAGGTCTTCAACTTCTCGCTGCCCGAGGACTCGGACATCACCGAGGTCAGCCAGCTCGAAGGAAAGACGATGTCCGTTCTCACCGCAGGTTGGAAGGTGATCGTCGATCCGATCCTCGTCGAGGTGGGCGTCGACCCCGAGTCGATCACGTACCTGGAGTCGGGGCCGCAGTGGAACCAGGTCGTGTCCCAGGGCAGGGCTGACGCCGGGCTCGCCTGGGAAGGCCTGCGGGCCCAGCTGGCGGGCCAGGGGCTCAACCTCAAGTACCTGCTGGGCTCGGAGTTCTCCGAAGGGCCGTCGAACTCCTACGTCGTCCGTGCCGCCGACCTCGAGGACGACGGCCAGCGCGACGTCTTCCACCGCTTCTTCATGGGCGTCGTCATGGGCATGACGTTCGCGAAGACGAATCCGCAGGCGGCCGCCCAGATCACGTACCAGCAGCTCCCCGACCTCGCGGCGACGCTCGAGCCTCAACTTGCGCTCGAGTCGATGATCGAGCTCGCCACGGCGTACGGGACGACGGAGCGGGAGGGGGACGGCTTCGGCTTCCACCCGGTCGAGGCGTGGGAGAACTACATCCAGAACATCGCCGACCTCGGGCAGATCGAAAACGTGCTTCCCGTCGACGACGTCATCACGAACGACTTCGTGGAGCCGGCGAACAGCGAGGCCGACGTCGACCGGGCTCGTGCGGACGCCGAGGCCTTCGAGCTCGACGACGACTTCGCTCAGACCACGGTTCCCGAGGGGACGAACATCTAGGCCTGCCGTCGGGGGCCGGCTGCACCCGGCCCCCGGCGACGACAAGGGAGGTGCCGCCGTGAACAACCCGCTCGCCGGGCATACGAACAGCTACCACACCTACGGATTCGACGAGGCTCTGCGTGGCATCGCTGCGGCGGGGTTCGAGCATGTCGAGCTCTCCGCCGTGCCGGGGTGGACCGAGCACGTGCCGTTGAACGGAACGGAGGAGGTGCGACGCAAGCTCGACGAGCACGGCCTCACGGCCGTCTCGCTCAGCGGTCACTCCGACCTCACGACGCGTGACGGGCTCGAGCACGGCGTCAAGGTGGTGCGGTGGGCGGCCGGCTTCGGCATCCCGATCGTGAACACGGCCGTCGGCGGCCACGCCTCGAAGGAGGAGAGCGAGCAGGCCTTCCTCCAGAACATCGGCGAGCTCGCGGACGCGGCCGAGGACGCGGGCGTGGTCGTCGCCCTCGAGATCCACGGCGACATCATGGCCTCTGGGCGTAAGACGCTCCCGTTGCTGGAGAAGATCGGGCGCGAGTCCGTCAAGGTGAACTACGACACCGCCAACGTCGAGTTCTACTCCGGCGAGAAGGCGGTCGACGATCTCGAGGCGATCGCCCCGCATCTCGCCCACGTCCACCTGAAGGACACCGTGGGAGGCAAGGGCGTCTGGAACTTCGGGGCCATCGGCTCCGGATCGGTCGACTTCGGGCGCGTGCTCGAGATCCTCGAGCGCGCCGGGTACGACGGGCCTCTTTCGGTCGAGCTCGAGTTCGAGGGCGAGCCGTGGCCTCCGCTCGAGGAGGTCGACGAGAGCATGCGCCGCTCGTACGAGCACCTCCGCGGGCTCGGGCTGTCGTAGGCGGGCGGCATGGCGCGCTCGCTCTTCATGCCGGAGATGACGAACCTCGAGGTGCGTGAGTACCTCGAGGGCGGAGGCCGGACGGTGATCGTCCCCGTCGGCTCGACCGAGGACCACGGCGACCACGGGCCGCTCTGGACGGACGTCTACATCCCGATGGAGGTGGCAAAGCGGGCGGCTCCCGAGCTCGATGCGCTCGTGGGCCCGCCGGTGCCGTTCGGGCTCGCGGCCGACCACCGCGGCGCGAGCGGACTTGTGTACCTCCGCCTCGAGACGTTCATCGCCCTGCTTCGCGACGTCTGCGTCACGCTTGCGGAGGCCGGCTTCCGCCGCATCGTCCTGCTGAACGGGCACTACGTGAACTCATGGGCGATGCAGTACGGGACAACGCAGTTCTTCGACGAGCTGCCCGACGGCGTGCGGGTCTACCCCTTCGCCTACTGGCAGGCGTTGCCGCCGGAGCAGGCGGAGGCGTACCTGTCGGGAAGCGCCGGAATCCACGCGAACGTAGGCGAGACCTCGATCGTGCTCGCGATCGACCCGAGCCTCTGCGACATGGAGCGCGTGCGCGACTACGTCCCTGAGCTCGGGGAGCTCCGCACCAATCCGTTCGCGCTGCTCGATCCCATCTTCCTCGCCACGCCCGGTTCGTTCTGGTCGCTGCTCGAGGAGGGTGGCGGAACGTGGGGACGGCCGAGCGAGTCGACGGCGGAGAAGGGGGAGGAGTTCCTCGGCTGGTGCAGCCGCGCCGTCGTCGATCTCTTCCAGGACATGGAGCAGGTGCACGACCGGATCGAGCCCGGCTACCGCGAGGCCGCTCGGAAGCGATGATCGGGCTCGCGATCCTGGGCGCGGGCTTCATGGGCTCCGCGCACGCGGGCAACTACGCGGCGCTCGCCGACCGCGTCGACGTCAGGTGGGTGTGCTCCAGGACGCAGGAACGTGCGGCGAAGGTGGCTGAGCCGCTCGGCGCCGCCGTGACGACCGACCTCGAGGAGGTTCTGCGAGATCCGGAAGTCGAGGCGGTCGACATCTGCCTGCCCACGTACCTTCACCGGGAAGCTGCCGAGCGGGCGCTGGGAGCGGGCAAGCACGTCTTCCTCGAGAAGCCGATCGCGCTCGCGGCCGAGGACGCGGACGCGATCGTCCGGGTCGCGGAGGAGAGCGGGCGCGTGTTCGTGGTCGGCCTCGTGCTCCGCTTCTGGCCCGAGTACGTCGAGCTCGGGCGCCGCCTCGCCGCCGGCGAGCTCGGCCGGCCGCTCTCGATGTCGACTCACCGCCTCTCGCCGCCGGCCGACTGGAACGACTGGATGGGCGACTCGAGCCTCTCAGGCGGAGTGGCGGTCGACCTCCTCGTGCACGACTTCGATCAGATGAACAGGCTGCTCGGCAAAGCAAGCACGGTGTACGCTCGCGAGCCGACCCCGGGTCACATCGTGGCGACGGTCGCCTATGACGGCGCGGAGGGCGTCGCCGAGGGCAGCATGCGGATGCCGGGGTCGTACCCCTTCTCGAGCAACATCCGCGTTCTCTGCGAGAGCGGCGTGGCCGAGTACGCCTTCCGCGCGACGCCCGCCGCCGAGGGCGAGGGGAACATCGGCGGCGTCGACCCGGCCGTGGGCGGCCTCCGCCTCTACCGTCCCGACGCCGAGCCGGAGACGATCCTGCTCGAGGCGGTCGACCCCTGGGGTCCCGAGATCGCCCACTTCGTCGAGTGCGTGGAGCAAGAGCGCATGCCCGAGGAGGGAACGGGCGAGCAGGCCCGGGAGGCTCTGCTCGTCTCGCTGGCCGCCAACCGCTCGTTGGAGAGCGGCCGCCCCGAGCCGGTCTAGTCACTCAGCGATACGCGATCTCCTCTCGGCGCCCGGACTCGGACGAGCGCACGATCGCGTCGCAGACCTCGGCGGCGCGGTAGCCTTCTTCGAAGGTCGCCCCGTGGGGGCCGACCTCGCCGTCCTCGGCGATCGCCGTGAGGAAGTGGTGGAGCTCGTGCACGAAGGAGTGCTCCCACCCGATGATGTGGCCGTGGGGCCACCAGTGCTCCCAGAAGGGGTGGTCGGCCTCGGAGACGAGCACGCTGCGGAAGCCCTGGGCGTGGGCGCCCGGCTTCGAGTCGCGCAGGTTCACCTGGAGCTCGTTCAGGCGCTCGAGGTCGAACGCGATCGATCCCTTGGAGCCGTTGATCTCCCACGTGAAGGCGTTCTTGCGCCCGGGGCAGAAGCGCGAGGCCTCGATCGTGCCGAGGGCGCCGCCCTCGAACTCGACGACCGCCTCGAAGGCGTCGTCGACGTCGCGGCCGGGCTTGAACGTGCGGGTCGTTCCGCTCACGGTCTCGATCTCGCCGACGAGGTAGCGCGCGAGGTCGATCACGTGGGCGCCGAGGTCGCCGAGCGCCCCCGAGCCGGCGGCGGCGCGCTCGAAGCGCCACACCTGGTCGTCGATGTCGCCCCACTCCTGGAGGTAGCTGCCCCGAAAGTGGTAGATCTCGCCCAGCTCGCCGGCCTCGAGCAGCTCGCGCGCGAGTCGCACCGCCGGGACGAACCGGTAGTTGAACGCGCACATGTGCTTGACGCCCGCCGCGGCGACGCGCTGCCAGACCTCGTGGCTCTCGTCGGCGGTGCGGGCGAGCGGTTTCTCGCACACGACGTGCTTGCCCGCCTCGGCCGCGGCGATCGTCGGCTCCGCGTGCAGGTTGTTCGGCCCGCTGTTGTCGAAGAGCTGGACCCCGTCTCGGGAGACGAGCTCCCGCCAGTCCGTCGCGTAGCCCTCGAAGCCGTAGCGGCGCGCGGCCTCCGCCACCGCCTCCTCCGTACGGCCGGCGATCGCCACGAGCCGGGGTACGAGCGGCGGTGGCCAGGTCATGTACGCGATCTTTCGGTAGGCGTTCGAGTGCGCCTTCCCCATGAACGCGTAGCCGAGCATGCCGACCCCGATCTCCGCGATCTCGGCCGACCCGCCGGCGCGGCCCATGGTGACGAATCCGACCTCGTTTCCTCCATCCATGGCTACTTCCTCTCGTAGGCGGCGTCGAAGGCGACCGCCGAGGGCTCGAAGTCCGTCCGCCGGACGAAGGCGAGGGCGTCCTGGGCGCCCCATTCGCGGTCCATGCCCGCGTCCTCCCACTCGATCGACAGCGGCCCCTCGTAGCCGATCCGGTTGAGGGCCCGGAACAGCGACTCGAAGTCGACGTCGCCGTGCCCGGGGGAGACGAAGTCCCAGCCGCGCCCGTCCTCGCCGAAGTTGAGGTGGCCGCCGAGGATCGACCTGCGCCCGTCCAGCGCCTTGCGCGAGTCCTTGACGTGCACGTGGTAGATGCGGTCGGCGAACTCCTGGACGAAGGCCGCCGAGTCGAGGAACTGGTGCGCGAAGTGGCTCGGGTCGAAGTTGATCCCGAACCCGGGCCGATGGTCGACGGCCTCGAGCGCCTTGCGCGCCGTCACGAAGTCGTAGGCGATCTCGGTCGGATGCACCTCGAGCGCGAAACGGACGCCCTCCTCGTCGAACACGTCGACGATCGGGTTCCAACGCTCGGCGAAGTCGCGATAGCCCTCCTCGATCGCCTGGAAGTCATTGGGCGGGAACGAGTAGAGCAGGTGCCAGACGGAGGACCCCGTGAAGCCGGTCACGGTCTCCACGCCGAGCCTGGCGGCTGCGCGAGCGGTGTCCTTCATCTGCTCGGCCGCCCGCTGTCTTACGCCTTCGGGATCGCCGTCGCCCCAGACGTCCGGCGGCAGGATCGCCTGATGGCGCTCGTCGCAGGGGTCGCAGATCGCCTGCCCGACGAGGTGCGCTCCGAGCGCCCAGCAGCGGAGCCCGTGCCGCTCGAGCAGCTCGCGCTTGCCCGCGACGTAGCCGTCCTCGCCCAGGGCGCGGTCGACCTCGAAGTGGTCGCCCCAGCAGGCGAGCTCGAGACCGTCGAACCCCCATCCGGCCGCCTTCGCGGCCAGCTCCTCGAGCGGCAGATCGGCCCACTGGCCGGTGAAGAGAGTGACGGGTCGTGCCATTCGCAGTCCTCCTTGCCTTAGGTGAGTGACGCCGTCGCGCCCGCTTCCGCCCGGACGAGCGAGACGCCGGCTCCCGCGTATTCGTCGAACGTCTCCGGGGGCAGGTCGCCGTCGACGACGATCGCGTCCAGCTCCTGGGCCTCCGCGATGGAGAGGAGCGAGCTGCGCCCGAACTTCGAGGAGTCGATGAGGCCTACGGTGCGCGCGGAGACGGCGCGGGCGGCGTTGAGCGTGTCCGCGAGCGCCCGGCGCGTCGTCGTCAGGCCCTTGTCGAGGGTCAGGCCGGCGGCGGAGACGAAGGCGACGTCGAAGTTGAGCTCCGAGAGGAACTCCACCGCCCAGCGTCCGCCGATCATGCGCAGGTTCTGGTCCACCTCGCCCGGCGTCACGATCACGTGCACCGACTCCGCGTGCAGGCCGAGCGCGATCGCCGGCGAGTTCGTGACGAGTGTGAGGGCCTTGGGGGGCTCCCGCTCGAGGCGGCGCGCAAGGGCGAGGCAGGTCGTGGAGGAGTCCACGAAGATCGTCGAGCCGTCCTCGACCCAGCCGACGGCGTGCGCACCGATCTCCTCCTTGGCAGCGCGCGCCTGGCGCAGCCGCTTGGTCCAGTCGGTCTCGATCGCGGGGCCGTCGCCCTGGAGGGCCCGCGCACCCCCGTGCACCCGCTCGACCAGGCCGTCGCCTGCGAGCCGCTCGAGGTCGCGGTGGACGGTGATCGCCGAGACGCCGTGCTCGCGTGCGAGCTCGGCCACCGAGGCGCCGCCGGCGCGGCGGATGTGCTCGAGGATCTGCGCGCGGCGGAGCTCTCCCGGCACGCCGTTCCTAGACGCGCTCCTCGAACGCGCGCTTCGTGATCTGCACCTCGAGCGGCCGGAACTCGTCGATGGCGGCGACGAGGTGGTCGGCGAAGCGCTGGAGCGCCTGCTCGCCCTTCTCCGCGGTCGCGCGGAAGGGGTTTCCGATCACCCCCGTCTTCGAGAACTCCCCGTGGTCCATCGGGAAGACGAAGTACTGGTAGCCCTGGAACTCGACGTCGGGAGCGCCGTCCGCCTTGATGAACGTCCCCGGGAGCCACGGCGGCGCCTGCGCCCGGTCCTCGGCCGCCCGCTCCATCTGGACGAGGGTGTCGTCGTGGGCGAGGACCTGGGACGTCTCGAGCTCGCTCGCATGCCAGCCGGGCGTCTCGTCCGCGGGGTTCTCGAGCAGGTCGCCCACCATGCCCATGTAGCGCTCGGCGTACGGCTTGTAAAGGGCCACGAAGGCGCCCGTCTCGTAGCGCACGCGCCGGAGCAGCGGATCGATGATCTTCGTGTTCGAGCCGTGCCCGTTCACGAAGACGAGCTTGTTCCACCCGTGGTGAATGAGGCTGCGGCAGATGTCGTACCAGGCCTCGAGGAGCGTGGCCGCCCGGAAGGTGATCGTGCCGACCCCGGCCTGGGTCTCGCGCATATGTTGGGGGGAGTAGCCGGCCCAGAAGGGCGGGGCGTAGGGGACGTCGGCCTTCTCCGCGGCCCGGCGCGCCACCTCCAGGGCGGTGATCGTGTCCGTGCCCAGCGGCAGATGAGCGCCGTGCTGCTCGCAGCTTCCGATCGGGACGAGGACGATATCCGAGCGTTCGAGGAACCACTGGATGTCGGGCGGGGCGAGGTCGAGCAGGCAGTGGGAGGCCGGCCGGTCGGTATCAGGCATGCGTCGATTCCTCCACGAGTGAGAGGTAGCGCTCGGCGACGAGATCGGCGAGCGCGGGGTCGTTGACGTGCGTCTCCACGGGCTCGAAGGGGATGTCGGGTCGCAGGCCCGCAGCGAGGGCGTCGAGGAAGGCGGAGTCGGCTTCGGGATCCCAGAGGTCGCCGCCCTCGACGTCGGCGAGGGAGAAGCCGCGCGTCGGCGCGACCACGCGCACCGGTCCTCGCGCACCGTTCAGTCGCTCGGCGACCAGGCCGCCGAGCTCTGCCATCTCGCCTGCCTCCAGGCGGACGAGCGTCGCCACGGGGTTGTGGTAGTAGCGCTTGCGCCCGCGGTAGCGCTCGGGCACGGTGTCCGGCGCGCCCTGGTTGAAGAAGTCGACGCAGCCGGGGACGACGACCTGCGGCAGCCCATGCTCGCCGGCGATGCGCAGGCGCTCGGGCCCCGTCGCGTGGATCCCGTCCATGAGGCTGTTCGCCAGTTCGGAGAGCGTGAAGTCGATCACCCCCGCGAGCGCGCCCGCGGCGGCCAGCCGCTCCATCGCCGGCCCGCCGACGCCGTTGGCATGGAACACGACGGGCTCCTGCCCCGCCTCGGCGAGCGCGGAGCGGATGCGCATGACCGCCGGCGTCGTGTGCCCGAGCATCGTGATCCCGACGGTGCCCGCGTCGAGGTCGCGCACGGGGCTCCCCGCCGCCCTCGCCATGCCCACGACCGCCGCGGCCGCGTTGTCGAAGACGGCGCGGGCGATCGGGTTCAGGCCGAGGATGTCGACGACCGAGTGCATGACGAGCGTGTCGCTCTCGCCCACGAAAGGACCGAAGGGCCGCCGTCCCGAGGCGCTCGGTGACACGATCAGCTTCGGGACGCCGACCGGGAGGGCGTGCATGGCGGCCGCGCCGAGGAGCGCCCCCTCGGCTCCGCCCAGGCAGAGCGCGCCGTCGAGCCGGCCCTCCAGCCAGAGCCGGAGGACCGCGGCCCGGACACCTTGCTCCATGAGCTCCACCGCCTTGCCGCGGCTGCCGGCGGCGCGGACCTCGTCGAGGTCGAGCCCCGCCTCGCGCGCGACGTCGCGGCGGGAGACGTCCGGCGCGCACCCCTCCGGCTCGCCGAGGATGCCGGAGTCGACGATCACCGGCTCGGCGCCGAGCGCCGTCAGGCGCTCTGCGACGTAGGAGATCTCGGCCCCCTTCGTGTCGAGGGTGCCGATGAGCGCGATGCGGGGCCGTTCCGCTATGCCGTGCTCCCCTCGAGCGCGCCGATGTGCTGCCGCAGGCAGTCGACCGACTCCTGCACGTACTGGTCGTAGAGGCTCTCGGGTACGGCTCCCGTGCCGTGGTCGCGCAGGAACTGCTCGAGCCCGACGCTCGCCTCCGCCTCGGAGGCGTCGCCGATCTCCCGGCGCTGCGAGATGCGGCTCCGGTCGACGGTGGCGACGAACTCGACCGTCAGGTAGCCGTCGTAGCCGACCTCGTCGAGCGTCCGCACGATCAGCTCCCAGTCGACCGCGCCCTGCCCCGGCGGCATGCGGTTGTTGTCGGCGACGTGAAAGTCGACGAGCTTGTCTCCCGCCGCCCGGATGGCCGCCGGCCAGTCGGCCTCCTCGATGTTCATGTGGAAGATGTCCAGGCAGACGCCGCAGTCGCCGCCGACGTCCTCGGCGAGCGCGAGCGCCTGGTCGCAGCGGTTGAGGAAATACGTCTCGAAGCGGTTGAGCGGCTCGAGCCCGAGACGGACGCCCTGCTTCTCGGCGTGCGCCTGGCACTCCTTGAGGCTCTCGACCGCCCAGCGCCACTCGTCCTCCGGCGAGCCCATCGGCGTCACCTTGCCGACCGTGGAGGGAACGACGGTGAGGATCGAGCCGCCGAGCTCCTTGATCATGTCGATCGTGTCCTTCACGTACTGGACGCTGCCGACGCGCACGTACTTGTCCTCGTGCAGGAGGTCGCGGCCGCCCACCATCAGCGTCACCGCGCCCCAGCACTCGAGCCCGTTCTCGTCGAGGAGCGAGCGCACGTGCTTCACGTCGTAGAGGTCCGGCTCGCCCGAGATCTCGATCCCGTCGTAGCCGCAGCGACCGAGCCGGCTGATCGTCGTCTCGATCGGCTCGGGCCGCATCCAGTTGTGCATCGCCGTCTTCAGTGCCATCTCTCTCCTCCTCGTCGACTACAGGTCGAGCTTGCCGGGGTTCATGATGCGGTTCGGGTCGAGGCTCTCCTTGATCCGCCGGAGCGTGTCCAGGGCCGGCCCGTACTGGGCGCGCATATAGGGCGCCAGCTTGAGGCCGACGCCGTGGTGGTCGTTGATCACGCCCCCGGCGCCCAGGATCGCCCCGACGCCGTCAGCCCAGATGCGGTCGTGGAGCTCCATCGCGTCGGGGCCTCCGTCGGGCACGACGAAACGGCCGTAGATCATCGTCCCCCACGGGTACCAGTGGCTCAGGTGGACGCGCAGCGTGAGGTCGTGCTCCGCGTAGGGCCCGTCCACCGCCGTCTTCACCGCCCGGTAGACCTCGTGGATGCGGCTGTACGACGCGACGGCCTCGATCGTTCCCCAGATCGCGGGGAGCTCCGGGTGGTGCGGGGGCCGGTAGAAGTCGTAGCGGCGCTCCCACCAGATCTCACCGAGGCGGCCGGGCAGGACGGACGCGCCGTGCGCCACGGCCAGGGCGAGAAGGCCCTCCGCCTCCGCGTCGACGACGGCCGGGTCGCCCTCGAAGCAGAGGAGCGTGCAGACGCCCTCGAGCTCCTCGCCGACGACGGGCCCGAGCGACAACGGCGTCGCCACCTCGTCGTACATGCGGACGACGGAGGGACGGTAGCCGCGCGCCAGCCCCCCGCGCACGGCTGCTATTCCCTCCTCCAGTGACGGGAAGGAGACGGCTTCGAAGCGGCGCGCCGCCGGAAGCGGCGCGAGCTGGAGGGTGGCGCGGGTGATGACGCCGAGGGTGCCCTCGGATCCGACGAAGAGCTGCGTCAGATCGGGGCCGACTGCGTGGCGGGGCACGCGGACGGTGTCGATCAGCTCGCCCGTGGGGACGGCCACGCGGAGGGAGAGGACGAGGTCCTCGATCTTGCCGTAGCGAGTCGAGAGGACCCCCGAGCCGCGGGCGGCCACGTAGCCGCCCACCGTGGCGAGGTCGACCGAGGCTGGGTAGTGCGGGAGCATGAGCCCGCGCTCGTTGAGCTCGAGCTCGAGGCGGCGGCCGTTGACGCCCGCCTCCGCCGTCACGGTCAGCGCCTGCTCGTCCAGCTCGACCACGCCGTCGAGGCCGGTGACGTCGAGGACCACGCCTCCCTCCGTGGCGACAGCGCCGCCCTGGCTCCCCGAGCCGCCGCCCCAGGGGACCACCGGCACGAGATGGCGGTTGGCGAGCCTGAGCGTTGCGGCTACGTCCTCCTCACTGCGTGCGAGGACGGCGAGGTCGGCCCTGCCCAGCGGCACGCCGGCAGCCCGGGCGGCGAGCGCTTTCCAGTACGTGTCGGCCGCATACCTCTCGAGCCCCTCGGCTGCGGTGACGACAGCGTCCGGCCCGAGCACCTCGGAGAGCTCGCGGGCGAGCGCCTGGGTCTCTGTCGCGGAGACGGTCACATCAGGCCCCCGAGCGCAGAGAGCTCCACGGCTCTTCGCCCGAGACGTCCACGAGCTCGTAGCCGCCGTCTCCGACGCAGGGGCCGAGGGAGACCGTCAGCCTGGCGGTCTCGCCCCCCGTGTTGAACGAGGCGTGCACCGTGCCGGCCCCGATGAAGACGGCCTCGCCCGGCCTGAGCGTCGTCCGCTCGCCCTCGAGCCACTGCTCGATCTCCCCCGACTGGACGACGATGACCTCCTCCTGCTCCGGGTGCTTGTGGAAGTCGTGGCCGTGACCGGGCTCGAGCGTGACGTCGAGGACCGTGAGCCGCCCTGCGCCCGTCGAGGAAGGCCGGCTGATCCAGCCGAGCCCGCCCCAGTCGAGGCTTTCGCGCTCGATGTCGTCTGCGTGCACGAACTTCCCGCTCATTCGCGTACTCCTTCCTCAGCGCCGACAGGAATGGCCTTGAAGCGCTTCATGTTCTCCGTCATGGCGACCTCGGTCGGGAGGCGCTCCATGCTCGAGGCGCCGAAGAACCCGACGACTCCGTTGGTCCGCTCCAGGACGTAGGCGGCGTCGTCCGGCTCGGCGATCGGGCCGCCGTGGCAGAGGACGAGGACGTCCGGGTCGACCTCGACGGCGGCGTCGCGCATCGCCTGCACGAGCACCACCGACTCGTCGAGCGTCTTCGCCGTCTGCGCGCCGATCGTGCCCGAGGTCGTCAGGCCCATGTGCGGGACGAGCACGTCCGCGCCGGCCTCGGCCATCGCCCGCGCGTCCTCCGGCGTGAAGACGTACGGGCACGTGAGGAGGTCGAGCGCGTGCGCGGTCCGGATCATCTCCACCTCCAGGCCGTAGCCCATCCCGGTCTCCTCCAGGTTCTGCCGGAAGGTGCCGTCGAAGAGCCCGACGGTGGGGAAGTTCTGCACGCCGGAGAAGCCGATCTCCTTGACCTGCCGCAGGAAGACCGGCATGAGCCGGAAGGGGTCGGTGCCGCACACGCCGGCCAGCACGGGTGTGGACTCCACGATCGGGAGCACCTCGCCGGCCATCTCCAGGACGATCGCGTTCGCGTCGCCGTAGGGCAGGAGGCCCGCGAGCGAGCCGCGCCCGGCCATCCGGTAGCGGCCGGAGTTGTAGATGATGACGAGGTCGGCCCCGCCCGCCTCGGCGCACTTGGCCGACAGGCCGGTGCCCGCGCCCGCGCCGATGATCGGCCGGCGTTCCCGGACCTGAGCCCGCAGGCGCGCCAGGGCTTCCTCGCGCGTCATCCGGCTGCCCTGGCGGCCACCGAGGCCTGATAGTGCTCGTGCAGCGTGTCCGCCATGGCGCGCGCGAACGCGGGGTCGTTCACGTCGGTGTCGAGCTCGCGCACGTTTGCGCCCGGGTCGAGCGTCTCGCGGAGGGCGTCGAAGAGCACCCGGTCGGCCTCGGGGTCCCAGAAGACCTGGCCCTCCGTGTCGATGAGCGAGACGCCCCGGAGCGGAAGGAAGAGCGTGACCGGCCCTCTTGCCGCGTTGAGCTTGCGCGCGATCCTCCGGCCGAGCTCCGCGCACTCGGCGGAAGTCGTGCGCATGAGCGTCACCGTCGGATTGTGCTTGTAGAGGTTCCGGCTCCGGAACTCGGCCGGCACCGTGTCGATCGGGCCGAAGTTGACCATGTCGAGCGCACCCACGGAGACGACCTGGGGGAGGCCGAGCTCGCCGGCGGCCTCGAGCCGGTCGGGACCGGCGGAGAGCACGCCGCCGACCAGGTCGTCGGCCAGCTCGGTTGTGGTGACGTCGAGGGAGGCCGTGATGAACCCGCTCCGCATGAGCGCCTCCATCGACTGCCCGCCTGTTCCCGTCGCGTGGAAGACGAGCACCTCGTAGCCGAGCTCCTCGAGGCGCTCGCGCGCGGTCGTGACGCACGGCGTCGTGACCCCGAACATGGTCGCGCCGACGAGCGGTCCCCCGCCGGCCGCGGCGGGTGGCTCGGCTGCGGCCATGCCGGCCATCGCCGCCGCGGCGTTGGCGAGGATCCGTGCGGAGACCGCGTTGATCCCCGAGATGTCGACGACCGAGTACGTCATCGTCACGTCGGTCGCCCCCACGTAGGGACGCGTGTCCCCGGAGGCCATCGTCGAGACCATCAGCTTGGGGACGCCGACGGGGAGGGCTCGCATCGCCTCGGTGGCGACTGCGGTTCCACCCGAGCCGCCGAGGGCGAGGACGCCGTCGAGACGCCCCTCGGAGTGGAGGGCCGTCACGATCGCGGCGGCGCCGCGCGCCATCGTCTCCACGGCCGCGCCCCGGTCGTCCGCGGCTGCGAGGGCGTCCACGTCCGCCCCTGCGGCGCGCGCCACCTCCTCCCGGGTGACGTCGGGCTTCGCCCGGGGCTCGCCGAGGACGCCGGCGTCCACCAGGATCGTCTCGACCCCGTGCGCCCGCAACCGCTCGCGCAGGTAGTCGTACTCGAGTCCCTTCGTGTCGAGGGTGCCGACGAGGACGACGGTCGCCATGGCTACGCCGACGCGCCTTCCACGCGCGTGACGCCGAGGTAGCGCTGCTGGGCCGCCGGGTCGTCGAGGAGCTCGCGGGCCGTCGTCTCGGCCGCGATCTCGCCGGCCACCATCACGAGCTGCCGCTCGGCGAGCGAGGTGGCGACGCCGAGGTTCTGCTCGATCAGGAGGAGCCCGACGCCTTCCTGGACGAGGCTCAGGCACGTCTCGACGAGACTCTCGACGATCGTGGGAGCGAGGCCTTCCGAGGGCTCGTCCATGATCAGGAGCTTCGGGCTCCCGAGGAGAGCGCGGGCGATCGCGAGCATCTGCTGCTCGCCGCCCGAGAGCTGGGCGGCACTCACCTTGCGGCGCTCCGCGAGCCGGGGGAAGAGCTCCCAGAGCGCGTCCTTGCTCCAGCGGCCGCCGTTGCGCGACCCCAGCATGGCGAGGTGCTCCTCGGTCGAGAGAGAGGGGAAGAGGCGACGGCCCTGCGGCACGTAGCCGATGCCGGCGCCCGAGATCCTGTAGGGGGCGCGACCCATGAGCTCCTTGCCCTGGAAGCGGACGGACCCGTTCGCCTGGGCCATGAGGCCCATCAACGCGAGGCAGAGCGTCGTCTTCCCCATGCCGTTGCGCCCGATGACAGCCACCGGCTCGCGGCCCATCTCGAAGGTGACGTCGTGGAGGACCTGCGCGCGTCCGTAGTAGGCGTTCAGGCCGGTGACGGAGAGGAACGGCTCACTCATGGCCGTGGTGGCTCCCGAGGTAGAGGTCGTGCACGAGCTGGTTGGCCCGGATCTCTGTCGGCGTGCCCTCGACGATCACGCGGCCGTCGTGCATCATCGTCACCCGCTCCGCGACCCGGAGCGCGACGTCCATGTCGTGCTCGATGAGGATCAGCGTAACGTCGCGCTCGAGCGTGAGCAGGAGCTCGGTGAGCGCGAGGCGCTCGCCACGGGAGAGGCCGGCCGCCGGCTCGTCGAGCATCATGATCTTGGGGTCGCCCGCCCGCGCCATCCCGACCTCGAGCTGGCGCTGCTCTCCGTGCGACAGTGAGCCCACGACGGTTCCGAGCTGATCCTCGAGCCCGACTCGCTCGGCCAGGTCACGGGCGAGCTCGCGTAGTGGGCCGTCGCGGCCGGGCAGGCGCACGGGGCGGAGATGCCCGCCGCGCACACCCACCGCGGCCAGGTAGAGGTTGTCCTCGACCGTCAGGCCGAGGAAGAGACGCGACGTCTGGAACGTGCGCGTGAGCCCGAGCTTCGCCCGTCTGCGGGCGGGCATCCTCGTGACGTCGCGCCCGAAGAGCTCGACCGTCCCCGCCGTGGGCGGGAACTCGCCGGAGACGACGTTGAAGAGCGTTGTCTTGCCGGCGCCGTTCGGGCCCAGGAGGGCGCGGCGCTCGCCGGGCAGGACGTCGAGGTCGACGTCCCGGACGGCGTGGACGCCGCCGAAGCGCCGACCGACCCTCCGCAGGCGGAGGATCGGCTCGGCGCTCTCAGGCGTTGTCGCTGCGACGCTCACGTCTGTTCCGGCTACCCGCCTCCACCCTGCACGGTCCAGGGCGGCGGCTCCGCCTCCTCGCAGGCTGGGTTCGTCCGGTCGGGCGAGGGCGTTTCCGGGCTGAAGAAGCCCGCAAACGTCTGGTCGACCTCCGGAATCGTCTTGATCGTCTGCACGTCCGGAACGCCGTCACCGGTCTGGTCCTCGACGATCTGCTGGAGGAAGTTGTCCATGATCGCCTGGCGGTTCTCGTCGAGCGTGATCGTCCCGAGCGGGGCGTCGAGCTCGAGGTTCGCAAGCGCCTCCCGGAACGCGGCGTGGTCGTCCGAGAGGTCGCCCTCGACCTGCTCGAGAGCCTGGGCGATCGCCTCCATCGCGGTGTAGTAGCCGTAGGCGAACACGCTCGAGGCCGTGCCCGCGAGGTCGGGGTAGGCCTCGCCGAGACCGTCGGCGTACTCCAGATAGGCAGGCTCCTGCGAGTCGCCTGCGGTCATGCCGGCCGTGACGACGCCGACCACCTGATCCCCGAGCTCCTCGAGGATCACCGGGTCGGTCATGAAGATGCCGCCCATGATCTGATCGGCGAGGTTGCCGCGGAGCTGTCCGTACTGGTTGACGAACGCGACCGTTCCGGTACCTCCGACGCCCATGAAGAAGCCGTCCACGTCCTGCGGGATCTGCGTGATGAACGACGAGTAGTCCTCCTCGCCGAGCGCCGGCCACAGCCGTGCGGACACGTTTCCTCCGATCGCGCAGAACTCGGCGACGAAGCCCGCGACCTGCGAGTAGGGGAAGTCGTAGTCGTCGCCGATCGTGACGACGTTCCGCCACCCGAGCTCGTTGTAGGCGTAGTCGCCGAGTCCGGCCGTCCACTGCGTCCCGTCGGAGTGGAAGCGGAAGAAGTTCTCCGAACGTACCTTGAGCGTCGTGTCCTGCGCGCCCGAGATGCCGTTCACGAAGGTGACGCTCGGCTGCTCCTTCGAGTAGTTCGCGACGGCGATGCCTTCGCTCCCCGAGAGCGGTCCCAGCAGGATGTCGACGTTCTCCTGCTCGACCAGGCGGCGAGCTTCCTCGACCGCGCTGTCGGGCGTCGAGTCCGAGCCGCCGTACAGGATCTCGATCGGGCGTCCGGCGATGACCGCGTTCTCGACGCCGTCGGTCGGGTCGCCGCTGACGGGAGTCGCCCCGCGCTCGATGAGCGGGAGCATCGCTCCGCCCCAGGTCTGGCCTTCGAAGGGTGCAAACGCACCCTCGTTGTTCGAGAAGATGCCGATCCTGAGGGGTTCGCCCGTCGCCTCGGCACCCGTCTCGGTCGTGGGGGTCGCCTCGCCGCCGTCCTCGTCGTCGTCGTCTCCGCCGCAGCCGGCGGCGATCCCGGCAACGAGGACGAGCGCGGCAAGCAAGGCCCATAGCCGGAGCCTGCCGCCATCGCTTCCATCTCGCATCGCTGTCTCTCCTCCTGTGGGTCGTCTCACGTTTGGTGGCCTTTCGGGGACGTGTGTTTGGTGCGCGTCTCTCCTCCCTTCTCCGTCATGAAGGATGAGCTCTCTCTCCGGCGGGTCTCGGCCTGGGGGACGCGGCGCCTGCGAAGCGGCGCCCGACGAAATCCGTGATCGACTGCCAGATCCCCATCAGCCCGCCCGGCGAGAGGAGGACGATGGCAAGGAAGATCACTCCGATCACCGTGTTGAAGCGCCCGCCCACGACGTCGATGCCGCGGGTCCAGTTGTCGAGGACGGCGAAGACGATCGCGCCAACCCAGGCGCCTTCGAGCCGGTAGAGCCCTCCGATCACCGCGATGATGAGCACGTCGAGCGTGCGCGGGAGGTCGATCGACCCGGGCGAGATGCGGGTGTTCCACCACACGGAGAGGACTCCGGCCAGAGCGGCGACGAACGCGCCGAGCCCGAAAGCGAGCATGCGCAAGAGCGGCACGTTGTAGCCGAGCGCGTGCATGCGGGAGGGATCGTCGCGAACGCCCTGGAGGGCCAGTCCGAAGGGCGTGCGCTCGAGGTAGCGGATGAGCAGGTAGACGGCCGCGGCCGTTCCCAGCGCGATGTAGAAGAGGTTGGCCGGATCCGTGACCGGGTTCGAGACGATATCCGGGCGGTCGACGTTGTTCACGCCGCCGAAGCCCGAGAGCTGCGTCACCTGGCCGAAGAAGAGGAACGCAAGGACCGCGAAGGCGAGTGTGATCATGAGGAAGTAGATCCCGTAGCTCCGGCTCGCGATCGCGCCGAAGAAGAGCCCGACGCCCGTGGCGACGAGGATGCCCGCGAGGGCTGCCAGCCAGGGGTTCCAGGCGATCGGCGAGCCGCCGTCGGCCGCGGCGAGGTTCGCCATCGTGAAGCCGGCGATGCCGTAGAGGGCGACCTGCCCGAGCGAGATCATTCCGGCGTAGCCCGCGAGGAAGATGAGGCTCGCCGCGGCGAGCCCGAGCCAGAGCGCCTTCGTGATGACGGCGCTCAGGTAGAAGTCGGTGAAGAGCAGCGGGGCGAGGAGAAGAACGAGAACGATCGCCAGCCCGGGGATCCACCAGAGTGCTCGCTCCACGACGAGGGCCGGGCGAGTCATGCCGGCCTCCCGAAGAGCCCGAGCGGCCGCACCGCCAGCACGAGCACGAGCAGCGCGAAGATGAGGAGCACGGAGTAGTTCGTGTAGCCCGTCGGCAGGTAGACGTCGCCGAAGGCGTCCACCAAGCCGAGGGCGAGGGCGCCGATCGCAGCCCCGGCGAGGCTGCCCATGCCGCCGATGATGACGACGATGAGCGAGAAGAGGAGGTACGTCGTGTCGTTCCCCTTGTTGACCGAGATCATCGTCCCGCCGAGGACGCCGCCCAGGCCGGCGAGGAACGCCCCGAGGAGGAAGGCGCCCGCGAAGACGAGCTGGATGTTGATGCCGAGAGCGGAGACCATCTGCCGGTCGTCCACGCCCGCGCGCACGATCATCCCGAAGCGCGTCCGCTTGATCATGGCCCAGAGGGCGAGTCCGACGGCGATCGCGACGAGAAGGACGAAGATCCGAAAGAACGGGTACGTCAGCCCGTAGACCCCGATCGCGACGCTGTCGGGGAAGACGTCTGGGGCGGCGATGTCCTCGGCAACGCCGGGGAAGTGGGCGAGTGTCTGATCGGCGATGATGATGGAGATCGCGATCGTGATGAGGGCCTGGCGCAGGTCCTGGCCCTGGTTCCAGCGCAGGAAGACCTGCTGCATGACGAGGCCGATCACCGCGACGCCGAGACACGCGACGACGAGTGGGAGTACCCAGTCGCCGACGGTGGAGCTCGACCCGAAGCCGCTCCCCCCGCCGTCCGACAGGCGCCCCTGCAGCTCGAGCGCGAAGAACCCCGCAAGCATGTAGAGCGAGCCGTGGGCCATGTTCACCACGCGCATGAGCCCGAAGATGAGCGTGAAGCCGCTCGCGACGACGAAGTAGAGGCCGGCCAGCGTGAGTCCGTTGAGACCGACGACGACGAATGTGCGCGGGTTGCCGGCCGCCTTGTAGCCGACCCAGGCAGCGACGAAGGCGAGGACGAGGGCGATGAGGACGCGCACCGCGAGCGTCCGTGGCGGGACGGCTGCGAGGCGCGTCCGCCACGCCGGGTGCCCCGCAACGGCTGTTTCCCCGCTCACACGAGACGCTCTCTCCGAACCCCGCGTGATGATCGAACTTGAAGGGACCCGAACACTTTTGAAGGGTTGACGGTAACAGGCGTGTCGTTCGGTTTCAATCCCGTCCGCGGAGGTCTCCGCGTGACAAGCGCAGCCGGCTGCGGTTCAATCGGTCAACCTCGGCGAGCCCACAGAGAGAGGATGACGACTACATGAAGACGAGTCTCGGTATTTGGGCTCTCGGCCCGATGGTCACGCGCTTCGTCCCGGGCGGCTACAAGCCCGAGTACGCACAGGAGTCCACTGTCGAGCGGGTTCGGCGGGCGGTGGAGGGCCTCGGGGATCTCATAGACGGCTACGAGTTTCACTACCCGCAGGAGCTGAACGAGGACAACCTCGACGCCGTGCGCGAGGCCCTCGACGGCCACGACGTCTACTGCATGGCGACGGGACTCCACCTCGATCCCCGGTTCGGCAAGGGCGGTCTCGTCTCGCCCGACGGGGGCACGCGGGCCGAGGCGCTCAGGCGCACGTCGGCGGCCATCGACTTCGCCGGCGAGCTCGGCGCGCACTTCATCATCTGGCCGGGGATCGAGGGCTACAACTACCCGTTCCAGAGCCCGTACCGCGAGAGCTGGGACTGGCTGGTGGAGGGGATCGGCGAGGCGGCGCAGCGCTGCAAGGAGCGCGGCATCCTCCTCTTCCTCGAGCACAAGAACTCCGAGCCGGCGATGAAGATCCTCATGCGCAACCTCGGCATGACCCTCCATGTCATCCACAAGCTGCGGGCCGAGGGTCTCGACAACGTCAAGGTCAACATGGACTGGCAGCACCTGCTCATGAACCGCGAGAGCCTGGCCGAGTACGCCGCGCTCCTCGCCGCCGAGGGCCTGCTGGGGCACCAGCACGCGAACTCGGGCTGGGGTGACTTCGACGACGACAACATGGTCGGCGCGACCGCCTTCATGGAGACGCTCGAGCTCGCGGTCGAGCTCCGGCGGGCGGGCTACGGCGAGAACGGCGAGCGGCTCGGCTTCGACCTCTACCCCTATACCGAGGATGCCGTCGCCGCAGTGCGCCGGAGCGTGCTCCAGTGGCGTTTCATCGACGGGATCGCCGCGAAGATCGACGACGCGGCCCTGCGGGAGGCGCAATCGCAGAAGGACGCGGTGCGCGCCTACGAGGTGGTTTACCGGGCGCTCGGCGGCGAGTGACCGTCCTCGTCGGGCTCGACGTCGGCACCACGGGCGTCAAGGCTGTCGCGATCTCCCCGACGGGGGAGGTGCTCGCCCGCGTCGAGCACGAGTATCCGCTCGCGACCCCGCAGCCGGGCTGGGCGGAGCAAGACCCGGAGGACTGGTGGCGTGCGAGCGAGGCCGCACTCGAGCGCCTCGGAGTCGCGAAGCCGGCCGGAATCGGCCTCTCGGGCCAGATGCACGGGCTCGTCTGCCTCGGGGACGACGGCCGGCCGCTCAGGCCGGCCATCCTCTGGAACGACCAGCGGACGGCGGCCGAGTGCGCGGAGATCGAGGAGCGTGTCGGGCTCGAGCGCCTCATCGCGCTCACCGGCAACCGCGCGTTGCCCGGCTTCACCGCGCCCAAGCTCCTCTGGGTGCGGAAGAACGAGCCCGAGGTCTACGGGCGCATCGCGCATGTCCTCCTGCCGAAGGACTACGTCCGCCTTCGCCTCACGGGCGAGCGCGTCATCGACGTCGCGGATGCGTCGGGGACGCTCCTCTTCGACGTGGCCGGGCGCCGTTGGAGCGAGGAGGTCCTGGCGGCGCTCGAGCTCCCGGCGGAATGGCTCCCGCCCGTACTCGAGTCACCGGCGGTGTCGGGCCAGACGGCCGACGGAGTTCCCGTCGCCGCCGGTGCCGGCGACCAGGCCGCCGGCGCGCTCGGCGTCGGGGTCGATCGCCCCGGTCCTCTCTCGGTCGTGCTCGGCACCTCCGGGGTCGTCTTCGCCGCCCTGCCCTCGTTCGCGGCGGATCCGGAGGCGCGCGTCCACGCCTTCTGCCACGCCGTGCCGGGCAGCTGGCACGCCATGGGCGTGATGCTTTCCGCGGCCGGCTCGCTGCGCTGGTTCCGCGACTCGTTCGCCCCGGCGGAGGACTACGCCCTGCTGATCGGCGAGGCGGAACGGTGGCCGCCCGGGGCGGAAGGAGCCGTCTTCCTGCCCTACCTGGCGGGCGAGCGAACCCCGCACGCCGACCCCGGCGCGCGTGGAGCCTTCACGGGTCTCACGCTCCGCCACGACCGCGGCGCCCTCGTCCGCGCGCTGCTCGAAGGCGTCGCCTACGGCCTTCGCGACTCCCTCGAGCTCCTCGCCGGCCTGGGCCTGCGGCCCGAGGCTGGACGCGTGTCCGGCGGCGGGGCTCGCAGCGACCTGTGGCTCAGGATCGCGGCCTCGGTCCTCGGCGTCCCCCTCGAGCGCGCAGCGGTGGAGGAAGGCGCCGCCTACGGAGCGGCGCTCCTCGCCGGCGCGGCGGGCGGCGTCTTCTCGGACGTGCACGAGGCCGTCCGCGCCTGCGTCCGCGTGCGCGGCGTCGTTGAGCCCGACCCGGTCTGGAAGCGTGACTATGCCGGCCAGTACGAGCGCTTCCGGTCGCTCTATCCGGCGCTCCGGCCTCTAGAGGCCCACTGACCTTTCAAGAACTTTCATAGCTGGAGCAGGGAGGCGAGCGCCTCCCAGCGCGCTATCTCGCACCCGTTCGTCCGGTTGAAGCTCGCGTCCACCTCTTGCCCGCGGACGACACCGGTCACCGTCGCCGTCTGGTCGCCCCCGTGGATCTGAGTGCAGACGGACTCCGGAGGCACGGGAGCGAGGGCCTCCGGGTGCGCATCGAGAGCCGCGCAGGCCTCCTCGCGGCGCGGGTGCGTGCCACCTACCGGGTCGCACGTCAGTGTGGCGCCCTCGCCGGCGGCGCCCGCTCCCTTGGGGAAGAACTCGACGCGGAGTTCGATCGCAGGCGGAGGCGGCGGTGCCGCCTCTGCGCCTCCGTCGCCGCCCTCGGCGCCGCAGGCGGGGAGCAGGAGCGCCGCGGCGAGCGCGCTAGCGCCCCTGCGCCAGCTCGTCCGAGCGGTGAGCCATCTCGACGTCACGGTCGGTGATCGCCCGCTTCGTGTGCGTCCACCAGCGGACGGTGACGGCGTTCCAGCTGACGGCGATGTCGGGATGGTGGTTCGCCTCCTCGGCCGCCTCGGCGAGGCGGTTCACGAAGGCAACCGCCTCCTTGAAGTCCTTGAAGCGATAGCCGCGCTGGAGCGCGCCGCGGACCTCGTTCCAGCCCTCTGGGTAGGGAGTGCTCACCCGGTCGCATTCTTACTCACCGTCAGGCGGCCGTTCGCGACTATCCCGAGAACCTGGATGGGCCGGTCGGTCCAGCTCACGTCGCCCTCGGTCACGAGGCCGTCCACCTCCTCGAGCTTGACCCCCTCCACCTGGAGCGAGGCGCCGCCGCACTGGGGCGGGAACGACTCGGCGAGCGCGGAGCAAAGGCGCACCTCGCCGCCCTCGGCGAGGAGGTTTCCGTTGACGAGAAGCATCTCGTCGAGCTCCGAGGCGAGCGCCTCCTCGATCGAGATCCCGGGGCCTGCAGCGATGCCGGAGACCTTCGGGCTGCCGGCGTCGTCGGCGGCGGGTTCGCCGTGCCCACCGCAGCCCACGAGGAATACGGCGACGAGCGTGACGAGCGCGAGAGCCTTCATGCCTCCTTCGACCGTTCTCGACCCGAGAAAGTTCCGCCCAGGGTCCGACCCTAGGGGTCGAGCGCCAGGGGGTCGATCCGACCGTCCTCGATCCGCCACGCCGCGAGCTCGCCCGAGCGGAGCGAGAGGATCACGTACGGCCGCCCCTCCCAGAGCCCGATGTTCTCGACGTCCGTGCGCGAGGGACGCGGGGGGCTCGACGGGTGGGAATGGAAGACGGCGAGCTCGTAGCCCTCGTCCTCGAGGAACCAGACCTCCGGGTCGGCCTTGAGCTCGAAGCGGTAGGGACTCCCAGCCTCGTTCTCGGCGGCGACGTACCGCTCGGCCACGCCGTCGCGCAGGACGATGAGCCCACACGCCTCGTTCGGTGCCTCCGCCTCGGCGTGCTCGACGAGCGCCGAGCGCACCTCGGCCGGCACTACCACCAGACGCGGTCCTCCATCGAGGCGCCCGGGTCCTCCGCCGTCCAGAAGTCGGCCGAGAGGTACTTCCAGCCGCCGTCGGCGAGGACGCAGACGACCACGCCTTCCTCGAGCTCCTCCGCGATCCGACGGGCAACGTGCACGACCGCCCCGGAGGAGACGCCCGCGAAGATGCCTTCGCGCTCGAGCAGGAGCCGGAGCCCGGCGACCGACTCCTCGTTGGAGACGAGCAGCTTGCGGTCGAGCCGGGAGACGTCCAGGATCGGCGGCACGTAGCCGTCGGCGAGCGAGCGGAGTCCGTAGACGAGGTCGCCCTGGAGCGGCTCGGCCGCCGCCACGACGACGTCCGGAAACGACTCGCGGAGGCGCTCCCCCGCGCCCATGAGGGTGCCGCCGGTTCCGAGCCCGGCGACGAGAGCGTCGACCCGGGGGAGGGCGTCCGCGATCTCGGCGCCCGTTCCCTCGTAGTGGGCGCGGGGATTGGCCTCGTTCCCGTACTGGTTGAGCATGAAGAGACGCGGGTCGCGCTCGGCCATGCGCAACGCCAGGCGGACGGCGCCGTTGGAGCCTTCGGAGGCGGGCGAGTAGACGATCTTCGCGCCGTAGAGCTCGAGCAGCCTCACGCGCTCGGCGGTCGCGTTCGCGGGCATTACGCACGTGAGGGGGTAGCCTTTGAGCTTCGCAACCATGGCGAGCGAGATCCCGGTGTTCCCGCTCGTGGGCTCGAGCAGCTCGCGCCCTGGCTCCAGCTCGCCCGTGGCCTCGGCGGCCTCGACCATCGCCTTCGCCACGCGGTCCTTGATCGAGCCCGTCGGGTTCTGGCCCTCGAGCTTGGCGTAGAGGCGCACCCCCTCGCGGGGGGCGAGCCGAGTCAGCTCAACGAGAGGCGTCGAGCCCACCGTTTCCAGGAGCGACGGCGTGAGCGTGCGCTCGCCGCCGGCCATGGCGGGGAGGAGGATGACTGTCGACCCGGCCTGCACCTGCGTGTCGAGACCGTCGAGCGTGCGGACGTCTTCGCTGTTCAGGTAGACGTTGACGAAGGGAGCGAGCCCGTTTCCGTTCTCGAGCACCTGGCGTCCCAGCGCCGGGTAGCGCTCGGCCACGTCGTCGAGCACCTCGCGCACGGTGTCGCCGGCAGCCTCGATCTCGCGGACGCCGCCGACCTCGCCGCGCAGCGTGGGCGGGATGCGGACCCGGATCACGTCGTCACCGGCGTGCGCGGGCCCGCGCAGAACTCGACGTAGTCGATGTACTCGGTAACCGTTGGGCTCTCGCCGCAGACGGGGCACTCGGGGTCACGGCGGAGCGCGATCTCGGTGAACTGCGTCTCGAGCGCGTCGAAGAGGAGGAGGCGGCCGACGAGCGGCTCGCCGATCCCGAGGACCAGCTTGAGAGCCTCGTTCGCCTGCAGGGAGCCGATGATTCCCGGGAGGACGCCGAGCACCCCGCCCTCGGCGCAGCTGGGCGCGAGCTCGCGCGGCGGAGGCTGCGGGAAGAGGCAGCGGTAGCACGGGCCGTCCTTCGGCTTGAAGACGGTCGTCTGGCCCTCGAAGCGGTAGATGGAGCCGTGGACGACGGGGATGTCGTGCCAGATGGACGCGTCGTTCAAGAGGTAGCGCGTGGGAAAGTTGTCGGCGCCGTCAACGATCACGTCCCACCCCTCGCCGAGGATGCGGTCGATGTTCTCCGAGGTGAGGCGCTCCTTGAACACCTTCACCGTCACGTCCGGGTTGAGCGCCTCGATCGTCCGCTTGGCGGAGTCGGCCTTCGACTCGCCGAGACGCTCGGTCGAGTGGACGATCTGGCGCTGCAGGTTGGTCTCGTCGACGGCGTCGTCGTCGACGATGCCGAGCGTGCCGACGCCCGCGGCAGCCAGGTAGAGCGAAGCGGGGGAGCCGAGCCCACCGGCCCCTATGAGCAGCATGCGCGAGTCGAGGAGCCTCGTCTGACCCTCCTCGCCCACCTCGGGGATGAGGAGGTGGCGGGAGTAGCGGCGACGCTTCTCGCCGTCCAGGACACGGGGGACGTCGAAGGGAAGGCCGTTGCGCTTCCAGTCGGTGAAGCCGCCGGCGAGGGAGACGACGTTGTCGTAGCCGAGCTCCTCCAGCGTCTTCGCGGCGAAGGCGGAGCGGTTCCCGGAGGAGCAGTAGAGGACGACGGTCCGGGCGCGGTCGGGCACGGCGCTCTCGATCCGGGACTCGAGATGGCCGCGGGGAACGTGCACGGCCCCGGGGACATGGCCCTCGTCCCACTCCGCCTGCTCGCGCACGTCGACGATCGCGGCCGAGTCGGAAGCGATGAGCTCCTGCGCCCGGCGAGCGTCGACCTCGCCGATCTCGGACTTGACCTGCTGGAGCAGCTCGCGATAGGAGGCCATTGCTTCAGGAAGTATAGCGACGGGTTGCGCCCGGCCGGAGACGCCGGAGGCTACGCTCGCAGGCGTGTCTCCACACGCGCGCACGCGTGTCCTCGTCGCCGCCGCGGCGGCGGTCTCGGCGGCCCTGGTCGTCGGCGTTACCGTCCTCCAGACCGAGGACGGAAGCGCCGGCGAGCCCGGCGCCGCCCTACCCGCGCCACCGCTCGAGCTCGGTCTCCTCGCGCGCGACGATGCCGAGGCTCGCGCCCTCCGGGAGGCGGAGAGCCTCCTCGACGACGGCGAGCGGTCCTCCGCCCGTCAGCGATTCGAGGAGATCCTCGCGGACGATCCAGGCTCGGTCGAGGCGGCGGTCGGCCAGGCGATCGCGGCTTGGCCGGACGGAACCGTCGAGAGCCTTGGCCGTCTCGTCGACGAGAACCCGGAGAGCGGCGTCGCGCGGCTCCATCTCGGGCTCGCGCTCCTGGCGAGCGGCGAGGAGGAGGCGGCCGCGAGGGAATGGCGTGAGACGGAGAGCCGCGACCCCGACTCTCCCGCCGCGCTCCGGGCCGAGGACTTGCTCCATCCGCAGATGGCGCCCGGCCGGCCGCCCTTCGTGGCGCCGTTCCCTGAGCTACCGGAGCTCGAAGGTCTGCCGCCCGAGCGGCAGCTCGCCGAGCTCGAGCGTCGTGCGGAAACGGGTGCCGTTACGGACTGGCTCCTCCTCGGCGCCGCCTACCAGCGCGCGGGCCGACCGGTCTCCGCCTCCGAGGCGTTCCGGCGGGCGGCCGAGCTCGAGCCCGAGAGCGTGGCGGCCCGCGTGGCGGCGGCGGTGGGACGTTTCGACAAGGACGACCCCTCCCAGACCTTCTCCCGGCTGGGGCCGCTCGCGCGCGACCATTCGCGGGCGGGCGTCGTCCGCTACCATCTGGGTCTCTGCCTCTCCTGGCTGGGCAGCGTCGAGGAGGCCAAGCGCCAGCTCCGCCAGGCCCGAGGCGGCTTCTACGGACGGGAAGCGGAACGCCTGCTTTCCCGTCTTGAAGCCGTCTCTCCCTGACGGAGCGGACAAAAGAACTCTTTCCTGCTTTCAAGGGAGTTTCAGCCACGGCGCTGCCCGCAGCAGTTGACGCTTTCCGTGCCGTCAACTTCGAGCCGAAGATTGCTGAGCTGAGCCGCGCCCGCCAGACCGCACAGACCGCGCTCGCCGTCGCACGCGGCTAGACGTCAGACAAACGACAGACAATGACCACGCCGCCGCTCGTCGGCCTCAGGATTCGGCGCGACAGCCTTCCGTCGAGCAGACGATCCGAGCTGGTGGTTCATCCCCCCTACGAACAGCGTTCTCCACGGCGGTTCGTCCCTGCGTCCTCAGCGCCATCCGAGTGTCGTCGGCGACCGAGCCAAATTCGAGGGTGTCCATCGCCGTGCGCGACACATCAACGATTGTCGAAGCCTGCCGACCATCTTCGGACTGAACTCTCACCTTCCATGAGGCTCCGACATCCTTCGAGCCAGGATCGGCCCGGACAGACTCCCTGACCCTCCACGCCACGGTCGCATCGTAGCCGCCG
>DASQWP010000034.1:0-2529 GCA_035640195.1 Gaiellaceae bacterium
CCGGGTGCTCCAGCGGCGAGCGCGGCGAGCGTGGAGACGCCTGCGACGGGAGTGCCGAGCGAGAACGAGAGCGTCCGCGCGGTGACGAGGCCCATGCGGAGCCCCGTGTAGCTCCCCGGCCCGCGACCGACGACGATGCCGTCTACGGCGTTCGCCTCGAGCCCGGCCTCGCCGAGCAGGCCCTCGAAGTCGTCGAGGACGCCGACCGGCCGCGAGACGCGCTCCCCGAGCACTTTCCCGTCTCGCACGAGCGCGCTCGTCGCCACGTCGGTGGCCGTGTCAAACGCGAGGATCAGCACCGGCAGATAGCCTTATTTCCAGGGCTTTTTCGAGGTTTTCGAGAACAACAAGTCTATGCTCCGGCTCCTGGTGTCGCAACCGCACGCGGGCGCGCGGCTCGGGAAGCCAGCCGACGGCGGCCTCCGGCCATTCGACGAAGACGACGGCGTCGTCGAAGTAGCCCTCCAGGTCGCCCCACTCGGGGGCGGACATGCCCTCGAAGCGGTAGAGGTCGAGGTGGGAGACGTCCGGTTTGCCGGGATAACGGTTCCCGATCGTGTACGTGGGGCTCGTCACCGGCGCCGCGATGCCGAGCTCCCTCGCGGCGCCGCGGACGAAGGTCGTCTTGCCTGAGCCGAGCTCACCCGCAACGGTGACGACGTCGCCCAGTACGAGCTCGCGCGCGAGGGCGGCGGCGATCCGCTCCGTCTCCTCCGGCGAGGAGGATTCGAGCTCGATCACGGCTTGAGCGCCCAGAGGTAGGCCAGCGCCATCCGGTTCTCCCCCTCGCCTCGTTCGACGAGCGGCTGTAGATGGGCACGGAGGCGTTCCTTCTCCGCTTCCGTCAGAGCCTCGTCGAGCACCTCTTCGAGGGGAGGCACACACGGGTTGCCGGTCGTCCGCAGAAACGCCTCCCAGGGTCCTCGCGCCCAAGGCTGCGAACCGATGGTCGCCTCGAGCGCGAGGTGGATGTCGACGAAGCCGGCCGCTTCCGCATGGCGGAGGAGATCGCGCTCGTCGAAGTCGAGCATCGGATCCTCCGGAGGCTGAAGCCGATCGTAGATCGACATGACCTTGCGCACGAGGTCGACGACTGGCGTCACGTCGTAGCCGAAGAACCGCTCGGGCGGCCACGGGTAGTCGAAGCTGTTGATCGGCTCGAAGATGGAGACGCGCCCGCCGGGACGGAGCACGCGAAACAGCTCGCGGAACGCCTGCGCCTTGTCCTTGACGTAGATGAGTACCGAACGCGTCGTGACGGCGTCGACGGACTCATCATCCACTCCGACTAGGTTGTCTGCTGAGGCAACGATGAAACGGCACCGGTCGGCGACCTCTCGCTCCGCCGCCTCACGGCGACAGTGCTCGAGGAGCGTCTCGGAGACGTCGCTGAAGATGACTCCACCCTCGTCGCCGACGAGCGGGACCGCGCCGAGGGCGATCAGGCCCGACCCGCAGCCGACGTCGAGCAGCACGTCGCCCGGACCCACGCCGGCGTTCGCCAGAACGCGGTCCCGTGTGGGCTGCATGGACTCGAGCTCGTTCTCGGGCCGCAACACCCAGCGGGCCCAGGGATCGGCCCGTTCCGCCATGCGGGAAAGACTAGAAGAGGCCGAGCTGCTCGTCGGCAGGCTGAGCCGGCACGACGGCTGCGACCGCCGGGAAGGGAATGACGGCGGCGGAAGGAGCGGGCGGCGGCGCCTCCCCCGCGAGGAGCGCCGGAATGCGGGCGAAGTCCTCCTCGAGCGTCCGGAGCATCGCGGGCGTGTAGAGCGCCGCAGCCGGGTGGTAGATCGGGAAGAGCGTCACGCGGCGGCCGCCGAGCGTCGCGTCCTGCGGGCGCCCGTGCACGCGCGTGATCCCGTGCGGCTTCCCGGAGAGGAGCTTCGTGGCGAAGTTGCCGAGCGTGGCGATCAGCTTCGGCTCGATCAGCTCGATCTTCCGAAAGAGGTGCGCCTCGCACGCGGCGATCTCGTCCGGCTGAGGGTCGCGGTTGCCGGGAGGGCGGCACATGAGGACATTCGCAATGTAGACGTCGTTCCGCGTCAGGCCGATGCCCCCGAGGAGCCCGTCGAGGAGCTTCCCCGCCGAGCCGACGAACGGGTAGCCCTGCTTGTCCTCGTGGAAGCCGGGCGCCTCGCCGACGAACATCAGGTCGGCGTCCGGATCGCCGACGCCGAAGACGACCTGCGTCCGCCCCTGGGCCAGGCGACACTGAGTGCAGGCGGCGGTTTCGGCGGCGTAGGCCTCGAGCGCCGCCCGACGGCTCAGGACGTCAGGCGCCGCAGCCACAGCTCCCGCCGCAGCAGCCGCCTGCGCTTCCGCCGAAGCTCGGCTGCTCGGCGGTGCCGTGAGCCGCGAACACGGAGAGCTGCCGCGCCACCCGCTCCGCCCCGCAGTCTGGGCAGGCCGGGTCGGGATCGCGCACTCCGAGCAGGTCCTCGAAGTGGCTCTCGCACGTCATGCACACGAACTCGTAGATCGGCATCGCCCGGGGAGTGTAGGCAGGTCCCCGGACGCACCGCAAAC
>DASQWP010000035.1:0-4867 GCA_035640195.1 Gaiellaceae bacterium
GAGACTGTTCGAGCTCGGGACGTACTGATGCCGGTGGAAGACGGCGGCTTGGTAGCGGGCCAGCC
Organism: Gaiellaceae bacterium; assembly: GCA_035640195.1. Classification (GTDB taxonomy): domain Bacteria; phylum Actinomycetota; class Thermoleophilia; order Gaiellales; family Gaiellaceae; genus DASQWP01. The sequence goes on from DASQWP010000035.1 coordinate 66, forward strand.
AAGGGAGGAGAAACTCGAGCACGCCCCTGTTCGGCTCCGAGAGGTCGATGTGGCAGCGCCAGATCCAGTTGTCGGCGACGTCGCGGGCGTGCTCGATCATCCCAGCGGGCTGCGGGTCGTGGACGATCACGAAGTCGAACGGGCCTTCGAGAGCCTCGGCGTTCAGCCGGTTGTAGCGGCGGAAGGTCTCCTGCTGCTCCTCGGAGAGCCCGGTCGGGTCGCCTTGGAGCGCGTTGTGGATGGTCTTCGTGACGTCGAAGAACTCGTCCTGCCCGTAGATCACCCGCCACTCGGCGTCGATGCCGGCGTCGCGCATGAGAGGAACGAGCGTGTAGAGGATCTCCGCCACACCGCCGCCGAACGCGGTCGCGGAGAGGTGCAGCACGCGCTTGCCCGCAAGCGGCGCGGCCAGGCTCCGGATCTGGTCCATGAGGCCGCGACTCGCGATCGTCGCGTAGTCGGCGAGGAGCTTCGTCCCCACGTTCACGTGCTGAAGCTGCACCGGCGGCGCAGGATACAGAGGCGGATTCAGTTCAGGTACTTGGTGAAACGAAGGCGCGACCCGGCGCCTTCGAAGCGTGGGCCGATCGCGAGCTCGTCGGTGAGGGCCCGGATGATGGCGATGCCGAGTCCCCCCTCGTCGAGGTCGCGCTCGTCCGCTTGGAGGTTCTCGAGCTCGAAGCCGCCGCCGTCGTCGGAGACCTCGACCGCGAGGCGGTCGCCGTCCAGCTCGTAGCGGATCTCGACTGAGCCTTCGCGCTCTCCGTCGTACGCGTGCCGGATCGAGTTCGAGCACGCTTCCGTGAGCGCAAGCTTCAGGTCTGCGACGACTTCCTGGCCGACGGGCTGGGTGCGGAGAACCCCGGTGAGGGCGAGCCGCCCGAGGGCGATGTACTCGGCGCGCGCCGGGATGGTGAGCGAGACGACCCGCTCCGGCGTTCCGTTTCCCTCCATCATGCCCGTGGCAAGAAATCGGGGCTAAATCGCACCAAACCTCACAATACCGGAATGAATCTGCGCTGCCTCAACTCATACCCTGGAAGGCGTGCGGACAAACGGAGCCAGCCGCCGTTGGGCGATCTCGATCGCCTCGGGACTCGTGTCGATAAGCACATAGTGGCGGTCGAGCCTCGCGCAGACGGCTCCCAGCGTCCCGCTCCCGGCAAAGCAGTCGAGGCACCAGTCTCCCGGGCGAGTGGAGGCCTGCACCATTCGCCGCACGAGGCCCTCGGGCTTCTGCGTCGGATAGCCGGTCTTCTCCTTCCCGGTCGGAGAGACAATCGTGTGCCACCAGACGTCGGTCGGCAGCTTGCCCCGCGCGGCCTTCTCGGCCGTGACGAGCCCCGGCGCCATGTAGGGCTCGCGGTCGACGGCCTCCGAATCGAAGAAGTACAGCTCCGGGTCCTTGACGTAGACGAGGATCGTGTCGTGCTTGGCCGGCCAGCGGCGCCTCGCGCGCGCGCCGTAGTCGTAGGCCCAGACGATCTCGTTGAGAAAGCACCCGCGCCCGAAGAGCTCGTCGAGGAGGAGCTTGCAGTAGTGCGCCTCGCGGTAGTCGATGTGGAAGTAGAGCGTCCCCGTCTGCCGGAGCAGACGTCGGATCTCTCGAAGCCGCGGCTCCAGGAACGCGAGATAGTCGTCGAAGGAGTCGCGGTAGCGCGACTCGTTCAGGAGCGTGGAGCGGTAGCGCCGGCCGCCGAAGCCCGTTCGGTCGCCCCGGTCGTCGGCGACAGTCGCCAGGCTGCGGCGAGCCTGCGTGCGACCCGTGTTGAAGGGCGGGTCGACGTAGACGAGCTGAAAGCTCTCGTCCGCGAAGCGCGGAAGGAGCTCGAGGTTGTCCCCGAGGAGGACGAGATCCTCACGCGGAGGCTGCACCGGGGCCGAGTGTAGTGAGCCCGCAGGCTGGCCCTCAGCCGCCCACGGCAGGCGGAGTCGCCGGCCGCTCGCCGAGGACCACGGCGATCTCGAGCCGCTCGCCGTCGCGCACCACGGTCAAGAGCCGCCGCTGGCCGGGAACCGACCGCTGAGTGATCGCGCGGACAACGTCCTCGGCGGTCTCGACGGGTCGGCCGTCAACGGCGACGACGAGGTCTCCGCCCGGCCGGAAGCGAATCCCCTGCCATTCCCGCGGGTCGTCACCCCCGCGCAGGCCCGCCCGGGCGGCCGGGCTTCCCTCCACGACCTCCTGGATCGCCGCGCCGCGCTCGGCAGCGAAGTCGAACTGGGCGGCCAGCCGCGGCGTCACCGTCTGCGTGGTCACCCCCAGCCATGCATATCGCACGCGCCCGGTCTCGATCAGCTGTGTCATCGAGCGCTTCGCCGCGTTGATCGGTACGGCGAAGCCGACTCCTTCGGCCGTTCCCGACTCGCTGCGGATCTGGGCGTTGATCCCGATCACCTCGCCGCGGGCGTTGAACATGGGGCCGCCGGAGTTGCCGCGATTGATCGGCGCATCCGTCTGGATCGCGTCCACGAGGTTGTAGCGCGACGTCAGCGAGCCGATCGAGCGCTCGGTCGCCGCGACCACGCCGACGCTCAGGGAGCTGTCGTTGCCGAAGGGGCTCCCGATCGCCGCCACGGGCTCGCCGACGACCACCCGGCCCGAGTCGCCCAGAGGCACGGGGTTGACGGGATGATCGCGGGGGTCGACCTTGAGCAACCCGACGTCGTCGTAGACGTCCCAGCCGACGATGGTCGCCGGCACGCGCTCCTCGTCGCGGTACTGGACGTAGACGGTCTCCGCCGCCTCCGGCTCGACGCTCGGGTCGCCTTCCCCCGCGGTCGTGATCACGTGCGAGTTGGTGAGGACGTAGCCGTCGTCGGAGACGACGAAGCCGGAGCCCTGCGCTGCGCCGGCGTCCGTCTCCTGCCCGTGGCCGTCGAAGAGGGCGTAGACCGTGACGACGCCGTTCGCACGCTTCGCGTAGAGCTCGCTCGCGTCGAAGCCGTTCCCGGTGAGAGGCGCCGCGGCGTCCTCCTCCACGAGCTCCTCGGAGGCGGGCGTCCCGCCGTTCGGCGAGGGCACGAGGATCGTTTGCTCGGCGGGCTCGTCGTCGATCCATCCGGTCGCCTTGCCGAGCAGGAGCACGGATGCACCGCCCAGGAGGGCCGACACGACGGCGACTGCAGCGAGAGCTCCGGGACGCACGGCTGCCTCATCGTAGTGACCCGCCGCCGGCTAGCGCGCCGGCCCGCCAGAACGAACCAGCGCATCGCCTTCGCCGACCGCGTTTTCACGTGATTGCTCTGCTTCCGACAGAGGCAGGAGGAGCGTGAACACGGTCCGGCCGGGCTCCGAACGAAGCTCGATCGTCCCTTCCATGCGGGTGGCCAGCTCCGAGGCGATGGCGAGGCCGAGGCCGGAGCCGGACGCCTTGCCGCCCTGGGCCCGGTAGAAGCGCTCGAAGACGTGCTCCTGATCGCCGGCGGGCACTCCCGGCCCGTCGTCGCGCACCGCAACGCACCCGCGGGCGTTCCGCGAGCTCGCGGCCACCTCGACGGCCGTCCCGGACGGCGTGTGGCGGAGGGCGTTCTCCACCAGCGCGCGGAGGATCTGCTGGACACGCTGCTCGTCGCCGACGACCTGGACGGGCCCGTCCGCACGGAGCCGCAGCTCGCGACCCTGCGCCTCCGCGAGCGCGCGAAACTCGTCCGCTACGAGCCGGGCACTCGTCTCGAGGTCGACCGGAACGCGCTCCACCTCGAGCTGGCCGGCGTCGAGGCGCGAGAGATCGAGGAGGTCCGTGGCGAGCCGCGCAAGGCGCTCCACCTGCCCGCGCATCTCGCCGAGGAAGTCCCGCCGCACGGCCTCGTCCATGTCCTCGTCGGCGAGCAGCTCCAGGAATCCACCCAGGGAGAAGAGCGGTGTCCTGAGCTCGTGCGAGGCGTTGGCAATGAACTCGCTGCGCGCCCGGTCGAGCGCCGCGAGACGCGTCCGCATGCTGTCGAAAGCCTCGGCGAGCTGTCCCACCTCGTCGCGGCCCGTGTCCACGACCGGAGTCTCGAAATCCCCGCCGGCCAGGCGCTCGGCCGCCCCCTCGAGCCGGCGGATGCGGCGGGTGAAGCCCCAGGCAACCAGGTATCCGGCGAGCCAGGAGATCGCGAGCGAAACGGCTCCGGCCACAATGAGGCTCCGGCGGACGAGCTGCACGTTGGCGAGCGCGTCCTGGAGGGGCGCGGAGACGAGAACTACGTACTCCGAGCCCAGGGGCCTCGCGACCTCGGCGTACTCCTCGCCGTCGCGCGCGACGCGCCCGGAGGCCGGAAGCGTCGTCTCCATCGCCTCGAGCGCGACGGGATCCGAGCCGACGTCGCCCGACTCGAAGCGGCGCGAGTCCGCGACGTTCACGAGCTGGTCGCCCAGCCGCGCGAACACGACGATCCTGAGATCGAGGCTCTCCCCGAGCGACTCGACCGCGTCCTGGAGCGCGAGCGGGTTCTGACGGCGCCGGTCGGCGGCAGCCGCCACCGACGGCGCAACGGTCTCCAGCTCGCCGATCTTCGCGTCGACGAGGCGCGACTCGAGCTGGGGGACGACCGCGAGGTAGACGATGGCGAGCGCGCCCGCGACCACGCCGAAGAGGATGAGGCCCACCTTGACGCTGAGGCTGAGACGCGGCTGTCGGCCCATCAGCCCTCCCGGAAGCGGTAGCCGGCGCCGCGCACGGTGAAGATGAACTCGGGGTCCCCCGGATCGCGCTCGATCTTCTCGCGCAGATGGCGCACGTGCACGTCGATGGTGCGCGGCTCGCGGTACGCCGAGCTTCCCCACAGCGTCTCGAGGAGGGCCTCGCGCGTGAAGA
>DASQWP010000036.1:0-25978 GCA_035640195.1 Gaiellaceae bacterium
CACGGGGTGCTCGTGCTGGAAGACGCCGGTTGCCACCACCACGTTGTCCGCCTCGAACCGGCGCTCGCCGGCCAAGACGACGTATCCGTCGCCGTTCGTCTCCAGCCCGTCCACGGCGACGCCGCTCCGAACGGGCAGAGCGAGCTCCTGCGCGTAGGCCTCGAGGTAGTCGGCCATCTCGAGCCCGCTCGGGAACGAGCCTGGCGGGGCCGGAAACCGCATGCCCGGCAGGGCGTCCGCTCGGGCCGGCGAGTACAGACGGAGCGACGGCCAGCGCTTGCGCCAGGAGTCGCCGATCCGCTCGTTCGCGTCGAGGATCACGCACGAGTGTCCTCGCTTGGTCAGGTGGTAGCCGACGGCGAGGCCTGCCTGGCCCCCGCCGATGACCACCGTCTCGAAGTGCTCGGTTTCCTGCGTCGAAGTCATCTCGTCCTCCTGCGTTCGGGGTCGTTGAGACGACGGTAGGGAGCGCAGCAGGGCTCCGCTTCGCCCGTATCCACCAACTCGAGTCCGGGCCGGCCGTGGTCATTTCTGACCACGGCGCGCTGGTCAGACGAGGTCGTGCTCGAATGCGAACGCGCTCGCCGCCGTGCGGGAGGACACCCGCAGCGTGGCGAAGATGTTCTGGACGTGCCGGGCGACCGTGTGCTCGCTGATGACGAGCGCCGCGGCGATCTCCCGATTGCTCTGACCGGCGGCGACGAGGCGAAGAACCTCCACCTGGCGCGGGGTGAGCCCGTGAGCCCCGGCGGCGTCGCGCGCGGTCGTGGAGTCGAGCTGCGAGAGGTCGGGAGCCGCACCGAGCGCGGCGAACGCGTCGCGGGCGGCCTCGAGCTCCAGCGCGGCGGCGTCGTCGTCGCCGAGCGCGCGGCATGCCTCCGCGACGAGAACGCGTGCCCGCGCTGCGTCGTAAGGCGCCTCGAGCTCCTGCCACGTCTCCCCCGCCTGGCGCAGGGAGCCGAGCGCGGAGCGGGCCTCTCCGGCCGCGAGCTCGGAGGCTCCGCGAGCGTGCGCGACGAGGGCGGCGAGCATCGCGCTCTCGTAGCGTCCGGCGATCTCCTCGAGCTCGCGACAACCGGTGCGTGCCTCCTCGACGTCGCCGGCGGCCAGCATGATCTCGACGTACGCGGGCAGCAGGTTCGCCCGCCGGAGCGGTTGCTCGGCCTCGCCCAGCGCGCGCCGGATCGTGGCCGCAGCCGCGTCGGGTCTCCCCTGCGCGAGTCGCAGCAACGCCATGCCCGGCTGCGGCTCCCAGCCAAACCGGCTCGCGTCTCGGTACGCGTCCTCGGCCTCCGCGAACTCGCCTCTCAGGCGATGGACCTCTCCCTGTCGGTAGAAGGCCTGGGCGGCGGCGGCCCGGTTGAAGCTCCGTGCCAGGCGCTCCCCGGCGCGCCGGGCCTCTTCCAAGGCGTCGCCCCAGTCCCCGTGGAGTTGCATGATCTCGGCGCGGTGCACGAGGCAGCGGCCGGTGAAGGCGACGAGGTCGGGCTGCGCTTCGCACCAGCGGGTCAGCACCGCGGTCCACTCCTGAGCCCGGCGGAGCTCGTACACCTCCTGGCAGGCCAGGATCACGCCGCAGTAGACGATCCCCGTCGCGATCGGTGGAACCTTCCCGCCCGCGACGGCAACCATGGCTTCGTCCAGGAGGGCGAGGCCCTCGTTGACTCGGCCGGCCTTGATCAGCATCGAGCCCTGCGCCTGAACCGCGAGCGCGAACCCCTCCGCGTCGCCGAAGCGTTCTGCGAGGGCGGCGGCGTCGGCCGCGACGGCGGCCGCGGCCGCGAAGTCACCGCGAGCTTCGTGCTGGAACACGAGCGGCATGAGCAAGTAGCCGCGCTCGACCGAGTCCTCCTCGCCGAGGATCCGGTGGGCGAGGCCGAGCCAGCCGCCTGCCGGACCCATCTCTCCGCGCAGCGCCAGGTTGATGCCCACCCAGAACGCGCATCTGACCGCGGGGAGGGTCTGGCCCTCCTCCAGATAGGCGTGATGAGCGCGCTCGAGGACGCTCAGGTACTCGTCGTCCCGGCCGAGCATGTATGCGGACGTCGCGAGCAGCTCGAGGTCCTCAGCTCCGAGCGAACCCGCGCGGTCGGCGTCCGAGAGCGAATCGTAGGCATCCTTCCAGGCGCGCCGCTCGTACGAGGCACGGCCGCGCTCGACGTCGTCGTGGATGCCTTCGCCGGTCACTCTTTCGTCGAGTCTCTGAACGCGCTGCTGCTCGATCACGCCCCCGAGAGACCCCAGGAGCGTACTTCGAGGAGCGAGCCGGCGGTAGGCGCGGACCGCCGGCGCGACGCGGCACCCGGGTGATTTCGGTCGCCGAGTCTGGGATGATCGCATCGGCTGCGCCGAAGGTCGGCGCCGCGCACGTGCCCGCGGTCCGGGCATGTGCTTTCGGAGAGGAGGACGACATGACCCTTCAGATTGGCGACTCGGCGCCGGACTTCGAGGCGGAGACGACGGAAGGCAAGATCCGCTTCCACGAATGGATCGGCGATTCCTGGGCGGTGCTCTTCTCGCACCCGAAGGACTTCACGCCGGTCTGCACCACCGAGCTCGGCTACATGGCGACGATCAAGCCGGAGTTCGATCGGCGGAACGTGAAGATCATCGGGCTCTCGGTCGATTCGACCGGCGACCACGACGCGTGGGCGAAGGACATCGAGGAGACGCAGGGCGCCTCGCCGAATTACCCGATCATCGGCGACGCCGACTTCAACGTGTCGAAGGCCTACGGGATGTTGCCGGCGGGCACGTCTGGAGACGCGAAGGCGCGCACGCCGGCGGACAACCAGACCGTCCGCAACGTGTTCGTCATCGGGCCCGACAAGAAGGTCAAGCTCGTGCTCGTCTATCCGATGACGACCGGTCGCAACTTCGACGAGGTGCTGCGGGTGATCGACTCGCTGCAGCTGACGGCGAAGCACAAGGTCTCGACGCCGGTGAACTGGAAGCAGGGCGAGAACGTGATCATCGCCGGCTCCGTCTCGGACGACGAGGCGAAGGAGATCTTCGGTGAGTGGGAGGCGCCGAAGCCGTACATCAGGATCGTGTCGCAGCCGAGCTGACCGGCGTCTCAGTCGGGAAGCAGGGGCGGTCCCGGGCGATCGTCGCGGCCGAGGAGCACGGCGCGGGTGATCGCCGCTGATCCGAAGCGGTTTCGCACGTCGTCAAGGGCGGCGTCGAGGCTCAAGCCGCTGTGCCGGTCGAACGGCAGGACGAGCTGGACGGCTCGGTCGTCGTCGAGGTTGCCGACGGCCACTCCGACGAGCGTCGCGCCTCGGCGTTCGATCATCGGCATGGCCGTGGCCAGCAGCCCTCGGGCCGTGGTGAGGATCGTGTGAGTGTGCGCGGTCGCATGCGGCAACGTGTGAGAACGAGTCGCCCGCGAGAAGTCGTCGAAGCGCAACCGGAGCACGACGGTGCGGCCGACGCGCCCGGCGGCGCGCATTCGGCGGGTGACGCGGTCGACCAGCGAGACGACGACGGCGTCGATCGTGTCGGGGGACTTCGGTGAACGACCGAGCGCGCGCTGCGACCCGATCGACCCCCGCCGCCGACCGCGCCGTACCGGCCTGGAATCGCGGTTGTGAGCGAGGGCGTGGAGGTGGCGGCCCGCCGCCCGCCCGAGCATCGAGACGAGCGCCGCCTCGGCGAGCTGGGCGACCTCGCCGACGGTGGCGATGCCTCGGCTGCGGAGCTTGCGGCCCGTGACCGGCCCGACGCCCCAGAGCCGCTCGACGGGCAGCGGGTGGAGAAAGGCCAGCTCGCGATCGGTCGGCACTACGAGCAGGCCGTCCGGCTTGGCCACGCCGCTCGCCACCTTGGCGAGGAACTTCGTCCTGGCCACGCCGACCGTGATGGGCAGACCGACCCGCTCGCGGACGTCGTGCCGCAAGCGCACGGCGATCTCGGCCGGCGAGCCCGAGAGCCGCCTCATCCCGCGCACGTCGAGGAACGCTTCGTCGATGGACAGCCCCTCGACCAGGGGCGTCGTGTCTTCGAAGACTCGGAACACGGCCTTGCTCGCTTCGGCATAGACGGGCATCCGCGGCTCGACGACGATCGCCTGCGGGCACAGCCGGCGTGCCTGCGCCCCGCCCATCGCCGTGCGGACTCCGTGGGCCTTGGCCTCGTAGCTGGCGGCGAGCACGACGCCGGCTCCGACGATGACCGGGCGGCCGCGCAGGCGAGGGTCGTCGCGTTGCTCGACCGATGCGAAGAAGGCGTCGAGGTCGGCGTGGAGGATGGTGCCCACCCGCGACACGAACATATGTTCGCATACCGCGCCGCTTCAGGCAACGCGAGCTGAAGCCACCCCTAGGCCGCGTTCCCTCCGGACGGCGCGTCGTAAAGGGAGACGACGCGCCGCCGTGGGCGAGCTGCTCGACAACGGATCGACCCTCGCTCGCTCACCACGTGCATCCTGCCTGCGGGCGGGCCCGGCTCGATGAGTTTTCCGGCTCCCGACGATCTAAGAGCGAGAACGACAAGGAGGGTTCGAGGTGCGACAGCTGATCGTTTCCCAGTTCGTGACGCTCGACGGCGTCATGGAAGACCCGGGCGGCTCCGAGGGACTCGAGCGCGGAGGTTGGGCGTTCCAGTTCGACCGCGGGCCCGAAGGGCACAAGTTCAAGCTCGACGAGGTGTTGGGGAGCGACGCGCTGCTCCTCGGCCGAGTGACCTATGAAGGTTTCGCGGAGGCCTGGCCCTCGCGGACGGGTGAGTTCGCCGACAAGTTCAACGGCATGCCCAAGTTCGTCGTCTCGGCGACGCTCGAGGAGGCCGAGTGGAACAACTCGACCGTGATCACGGGGGACGTCGCCGAGGAGGTCTCCCGACTGAAGGAGCAGCCCGGCGGGGACATCCTCGTCAACGGCAGCCGCCAGCTCGTGCACGCGCTGATGGAGCACGACCTCGTCGACGAGTATCGGCTCATGGTCTTCCCTGTTGTCCTGGGCGGCGGAAAGCGTCTCTTCGGGGACGGTGGGAAGACGACCGCGCTCCGGCTCGTGGATGCACAGCCGGTCGGTCCGGAGGGCGTGGTCATCCTGACCTACCGGCCGGCAGGACAGGAGAGCTAGGAGTCCCTCGAACCGGGCCGAGGAATGCTCCACGTGCCGCGTCCAACCGAGCGGTAAGCTGAAACGCGGGTGCTACGTCACGGAGGCGTGTTCATCGCCACGACAGCGGCTGCCGCCCTCGTCGCCGTCCTGATCCTCGGTTGCGGAGGCTCCGACGCCGAGGCACCCACGCCGGACTCGCCGGAGGCGGCGCCCGAGCCGACGACGGCGATGTCCGAGGCGCCCACGTGCAGCGAGATGGCGGGAGGGACTTCGGATGTTCCCGCCTCGTACCGCAGCAAGGGAAAGGAGCTCGTCGGCGATGTCGACGGGGACGGCGGAGACGACCGGGTCAGCCTGGGGGCGGACAAGATGCGCCCGGCGCCGTGCCGGTACCTGCTCGTCGTCGAGAGCGCCGCGGGGAGCTCGATCGCCGCTCCCGTAAAGCCTCTGCCGTGGCCTGGGACCGATCCGGAGCTGCTGCTCCTCGCCGAGATCGACGGGCGCTCCGGCGTGGAGCCGGTGATCGCTCTCTCGCCCGAGGCCGTATATCGGCCCGGAGCGGTCTTCACGATGCGCGACGGCGAGCTGAGGCGAATGCGGCTGGTCGGGAGCGATACCGCTGATCTCTTCCCCTTCTACGACGAGTTCCCGGCAGGCGTGGACTGCGCCGGAGAGCCGGCGGCGATCGTCGTCACGTCGGGGGGCATGGCGAACGGGGGAAAGGACGACCGGCACTGGGACATCACGCGATCCTTCTACCGCGCCGCCGGCAGCCGCTTCGAGCCCGTTCGCGCCGAGGAGTTCCTGGTCGAGGTCGGCCCCGAGGCCGGGCAGCGCTGGCCGGAGGTTCGGGGTGAGCCCTTCCTGAGCTGCGCAGGCCGGGTCGACTAAGCTAGACGCTTCGCAGGTCGGAGGCCGCCGCCGTTCGTTGGGCTTCGGCCTCGCTCGCGGCCGAGGACGCGGCGCCGTCGATTGCCGGCTCTGCGAGGCCGGCCGGCGCGCCGCGCGGGATACCGGGCCCTTCCTTCTCGGCCTGGCTCCGCGCGCTGTCGGCGCGGTTGAGGGCGCGCAGGGACGGCGCCAGGGGGACCGCCAGCAGGAGCAAACCGCCCAGGAGTCCCGCCAGAAGCATCGTCGACCTGGCCCCGATCGCGTCGGCGATGGGGCCGGTGATGGCCATCGAGAGAGGGACGAACGCGAAGGAGACGAGCACGTCGACGCTGGCCACCCGCCCGAGCAGACGCTCGGGCACGAGCTCCTGGAGCAGCGTCGTCCAGATGATGCCGCCCACGATGAGGCCGGCGATGGCGACGAAGCAGACGGCGGCGAACTGCCAGAGGGCGTCGGAGACCGCGTAGCCGGCGATGCCGAAGGTGGAGAGCGCCCAGAGGACGTACATGACGAGGACGCGTTCGCGCGGCTGTCCCAGCTGCCCGATGAGCAGGCTCCCGAGCAGGGCGCCTGCGCCTCCGGAGGCGAGGATGATCCCCAGCGCCCGCGCTCCGTCGTCGAGCTCGTTCTTGACCACGAAGGGGAGCAGCACCTGCATCGGCCCCATGTAGCAGAGGAGCCCGACTGGGGCCGCGGCCAGCGAGACGAAGAGCCAGCGCTCCCCACGCACGTAGCGAAGGCCCTCGCCGATCTCGCGCAGGAGGGTCTCGCGCGCGCCGGCCGGGAACTCGCGCTTGCTCAGGGCGAGCAGCGTGAGCGCGGAGAGGAAGAAGGAGATGCCGTCGCCTACGAAGGCCCAGCCGACGCCGAAGAGCGCGATGGCGATGCCCCCGAGAGCGGGACCCGCTACGCGCACGCAGGCGGTGCGCGAGAAGGTGAGGAGGGCGTTCCCGCGCCCCAGCTCCTCCTTGGGCAGGATCGCGGGTAGGAGCGCGGTCGCCGCCGGGGTGAAGAGCGACGTGCCTCCGGCGTAGAGCGCGACCAGTGCGACGAGCATCCAGAGCTCGAGAGCCCCCGTCAGCGAGAGGAGGCCGATGGCGCTGATCGCGATGCCGCGGAGGAGATCGGCCGCCACCATGAGGCGGCGCTTGTCCATGCGGTCGGAGAGAGCGCCGCCGACCAGGAGGAAGGCGAGCTGGGGCAGGGTGGCGGCGACGCCTACGATCGACATCGCCGTGGGGACGTTCGAGAGCTCGTAGGTCTGCCAGGCGAGCGCGATGTAGTAGAGGCCGTCGCCGAGTGCGGAGACCGTGGTTCCGGCGAAGACGAGCGCGAAGTCGCGCTCGCGCAGGGGTCGAAGGAAGAGGAGGCGGGACATGCTCATGCCCCTAGTAGAGGGCTGGGGCGGAGGCGGATACCGCTTCGCTCCTCTTGCAGGCAGGCCAGCTCCTCGTCACCCCCGTTGACCCTGGATTCACGCGCGCCTCTCTCTCCATGCAGTCTAAGGCCCAGGGTCTGGGAGGCAAGAGGCAAGGCGCCGCGTTAACAGAGGGCGACCCCGGCACCGGCGCGCACGGGCGCGGGTGCCGGAGTCTACCGGCGCCAGGCAAGTCCTCAGCTGCCAGCTTCCAGATTCGACGGCTCAGTGAACCGCGCTCGACTGAAGAGGCACTTAAGCCCGGCTTAAGAGCGGGGCGCCGCGCCGCCCTCACAGAGCACGTCGACCGCCGCTCTTCGTGCTACGTTCGGCGTCTGACGCCCTCCGCCCAGATCGACTTCCGTATCCTCGGCCCCCTCGAGGTGCGCCTCGACGGGCGACTCGTGGCGCTCGAGGGAGCGAAGGTGCGGGCGCTCCTCGTCCTTCTCCTCGTGCACGCCAACCGGGTGGTGCCGAGCGAGCAGCTGATCGAGGACCTCTGGAGCGGCTCGCCGCCGACCAGCGCCCCGAACGCCCTCCAGGTCTACGTCTCCCAGCTTCGGAAGCTCGTCGGGCGGGAGGCGCTTCTCACGCGGCCGCCGGGTTACCTGCTTCGCGCCGACCCGGACCTCGTCGATGCAGTTCGGTTCGAGCGACTGGTCGAGCAGGCGAGGAAGGAGCTCGCCGAGGGGAGCCCGGAGCCGGCCCTCGCGGCCCTCGAGGAGGCGCTCTCTCTCTGGCGCGGAACGCCCCTCTCGGAATTCGTCTACGAGCGGTTCGCCCAGCGGGAGATCAACAGGCTGGAGGAGCTGCGCGAGGCGGCGCTCGAGGAGCGCTTCGAGGCCCATCTGGCCCTCGGGAGGGGCGCCGACCTGGTGGGCGAGCTCGAGGCCCTGGTCGCCGAGCACCCGCTCCGCGAGCGCCTGCGCGGCCAGCTCATGCTCGCGCTCTACCGCTCCGGTCGGCAGGCCGAAGCACTGGAGCTCTACCAGACGACGCGCCGCCTCCTCGTGGACGAGCTCGGGATCGATCCGTCGCCTTCCCTGCAGCGGCTCGAGACGGCGATCCTGAGACAGGACCCATCGCTCGAGCCGCCGCCCGCGGCCGCGGCCGAGCCTCGCGGCGAGGTAACGCCGGCGCGCGAGGTGCGAAAGACGGTCACCGTCCTCTTTCTCGACCTGGCCCGCGAAGGCGGACGACTCGACCCCGAGTCTCGCCTCCGCGTCACGACGCGAGTCCTGGAGACGGCCACCGCCCTCTTCCAGGCGCACGGCGGCAGCGTCACGGAGCTCCCGGCGAGCCGCCTCATGGCCGTGTTCGGAGTCCCGGTCGTGCACGAGGACGACGCCCTCAGGGCCGGCCGGGCTGCGAGCGAGCTGGAGGAGGTCCTCGAGCGCCTGAACGAGGAGTTCGAACGCGACTGGGGCGTCCGCCTCCTGGCACGCATCGGCATCGAGACGGGTGAGGTCATGGCTGGAGCATCGGTCGCCGGCGAGGCCGTCGACGCGGCAGCGCGACTCGAACGGGTCGCCCGCCCCGGCGAGACTCTCGTCGGCGAGGGCACGCGCGAGCTGCTCCGCGAGGTAGCCTCGTTCGAGCCTTCCGGATCGGCCTTCCGCCTCCTCGACCTCGCTCCCGACGCAGGCCTCATCTCTCGTCGGGAGAGCGTGATGGTCGGCCGAAGGCACGAGCTCGCCCTGCTGGAGCAGGCCTTCGGTCACGTCACAAGCGAGCGGACGCCGACGCTCTTCACGCTGCTCGGCCCGGCGGGAATCGGCAAGTCGCGCCTGTGCGCCGAGTTTGGCTCTCGGATCGCGGACGGGGCGACCATGCTGACCGGTCGCTGCCCGCCCTACGGACAGGGCATCACCTTCTGGCCGCTCGCCGAGGTGGTGCGGCAGGCGGCGGGGGCGACGACGGCCGAGGCGATCGCTGCGCTTCTTCCCGACCACCCGGAGGCGGAGATCATCGCAGCCCGGGTCGGCGCCGCCGTCGGTCGTCCCGACGCCGAGGCGGCGAGCGACGAGACATTCTGGGCGATCCGCAAGCTGCTCCAGGCGCTCGCCCGCGACCTCCCTCTGCTGCTCGTGTTCGACGACCTCCAGTGGGCCGAGCCCACCTTCCTCGATCTCGTCGAGTCCGTCGTCGACCTCCTGCGCGACGCGCCGATCCTGCTCCTCTGCCTCGCACGGCCCGAGCTTCTGGAGGAGCGTCCCTCGTGGGGCGGGGGGAAGGTCAACGCCACCTCGGTGCTGCTCGAGGCCCTCTCCGGCGAGGAATCGGAAGTGCTCATCGCCCAGGTGCTCGGTGACCGGCAGCTCCCTCGGGACACCCGTGCGCGGGTGGCCGAGGCGGCCGAAGGCAACCCGCTCTTCGTCGAGCAGATGCTCGCCATGCTCGCCGAGCGTGGCCAGGTCGCCGGCGACCTCGTGGCCCCGCCCACGATCCAGGCGCTGCTCGCCGCCCGGCTCGACCGCCTCGGCCCGAGCGAGCGCACGGTCATCGAGCGTGCCGCCGTCGTCGGGAGGGAGTTCTCCCAGGAGGCTCTCGCCGGCCTCGGGGACCCCGAGGAGGACGGGGCCTCTGCCGCTCGTGATCTGGAAGGGCTCGTCCGCCGGGATCTCGTCCGGCCGGTCTCCTCGCCCGTCGTCCGCGGGGAGGGCTTTCGCTTCCGGCACAACCTCATTCGCGAAGCCGCATACGCCGCGATCCCGAAGCGGGTTCGGGCGGTCCTGCACGAGCGCTTCGCGACCCGGCTCGAGGAGGGGGGCGACTCCTGGCCGGGGGAGCACGAGGAGATCCTCGGCTACCACCTCGAGCAGGCGTATCTCTATCGCGCCGAGCTCGGCCCCGTCGACGAGGACGCGCGCACGCTGGCCGAGCGCGCCGCGCAGCATCTGGCCGTCGTCGGGGAGCGCGCCTACGACCGAGGAGACGGGCCGGCCGCGGCAAATCTCCTCTCGCGCGCCGTCTCCCTGCTCCCTGCCGAGAGCTCCAGCCGGCTCGACCTGCTCGTCGATCTCGGGGATGCCCTCCGGGAGAGCGGGGAGTTCAGGCGGGCCGACGACGTGCTCACGGAAGCGATCGAGCGGGCGACCGCCTCCGGCGAGCGGTCGCGCGAGGCGCGAGCGTTCGTCGTCCGGCTGCGGATGCAGATGCAGACGGAGCCGGACTTCGCCGCCCCGCCCCTCCTGGAAGCGACGGATCGCGCCATCGAGGTGCTCGAGGGAGTCGGCGACGAGCGCGGGCTCGCCAAGGCGTGGTCCGTCCGGGCCTGGTTTCCCTGGCTCCAGTGCAACGCGTCCGGGGCCGAAGAGGCGGTCCTTCGCGCCCTCGAGTACGCGCGGCGGTCGGGCGACGAGCGTGCAGAGGCGTACAGCCTCAACCTCCTCCTCGGCGCGGGGCTCTTCGGGCCTCTGCCCGTCTCCGAGGCGATCCGGCGCTGCGACGAGCTCCTCGGATTGCCTCCCCGCCAGCAGCGCGTCAAGGCCCTTGCCTACCGCGCGCTCGCGGGGCTCGTGGCGATGGAAGGGAGGTTCGACGAGGCGCGCGAGCTCCTGGAGCGCGACCGGGCGATCATCGAGGACGTCGGGCTGCGCGTCGCCGCGGCCGTGGCCTCCGAGGTCTGGGGCATCCTCGAGATGCTCGCCGGCAGGCCGGACGCAGCCGAGCGGAGGCTCCGCGAGGGCTACGACATCCTCGAGGCCATGGGCGAGAAGAGCGGTCTCTCGACGCTCGCCGCCATGCTGGCTCACGTGGTGTACGCACAGGGACGCCACGACGAGGCCTTCCGCTTCACCCAGGTGAGCGAGGAGGCAGCGCCGGATGAGGACCTGTCCGCGAACGTCTACTGGCGTGCGGCGAGGGCGAAGGTCTTTGCTCGTCGCGGCCGGCTCGAGGAGGGGCAGAAGCTGGCCCGGAACGCGCTCGAGCTCGCCGAGGCGACCGACTTTCTCAACATGCACGCCCAGGCCCTCCTCGACCTCGGGGAGGTCCTGCGCCTGGCCGGTCATGCGAGCGAGGCGGTCACGACCGTCGGGGAGGCCCTGCAGCTCTACGAGCGGAAGGGCAACACGGTCGCCGCAGGCGACGCCCGCGCCCTCCAGGCGGAGCTCCTCACCTCGCCGGCACTCCTGTCCTGAGGGGCTCCGCAAGCGGACGGCCGCTCGCGAGGCGGCGTTAGAGTCGCGGCCATGGCTCGTCTCGCTCGCCCGGCCGAGCCCCGATGAGGGCTGACGTAGCGATAGTCGGCGCCGGGATCACGGGCCTCGCGATCGCCTTCCACCTCGCCGAGCGGGAGGCGGGCAGGATCGTCGTCTACGAGAAGGCCGGCATCGGCGCGGGCGCCTCGGGCGTGCAACCGGGCGGCGTCCGCCAGCAGTGGGGGACACGGGTCAACTGCCTCATGGCGCGCGACTCGCTTGCGTTCTACCGCGAGCTGCGGGAGCGCCTCGACGCCCGCGTCGACCCGCGCTTTCGCCCGTGCGGCTACCTCTTCCTCGCCGACCGTCAGCCGACGCTCGCGCGGCTCCGCTCGGAGGTGGAGCTCCAGAACGGCCTCGGGATTCCGTCTCGGCTCGTCACGCCCGCCGAGACGGCCGAAATCGTCCCGGGTCTTCGTTCCGAGGCGACCCTCGGCGGCTCGTTCTGCGGAGAGGACGGCTACTTCGACCGGCCGCAGGCCGTCGTCGAGGCGTTCGCCGAGGCTGCGCAGAGGCGGGGCGTCGCGGTCGAGCGTGCCGAGGTGGTCGCGCTCGAGCCCGCTCGCGGCGGCTGGACGGCCCGCTTCGGGGACGGGACGGCCGCCGAGGCCGGAGCAGTCGTCGTGGCGGCCTCAACGGACACCCGGGCGCTGCTCCGCCCGCTCGGGTTCGACCTGCCGGTCGAGGAGGAGGAGCGCCAACTGTTCTACAGCGAGCCCGTCGCCGAGCGGCTTCTCGAGCCGCTCGTGGTCGCCGCCGACCGGCGCTTCGCCGCCAAGCAGCTGGCGGACGGGCGCCTGCTCGCCAGCGATCTCTCCGCGACGGGTGACGCGGAGGAGGGGCGGGAGCGCTGGCGCGACCACGTCCGCCGAAACGTCCTCGAGCTGCTTCCCCGCCTGGAGCTTGTCGCCCTTCCCCTGCTCGTCGGCGGCCTCTACGACGTCACCCCTGACCACCAGGCGGTCCTCGGCGTCGTTCCCGACCGCGAGGACCTCGTCGTCGCGGCGGGCTTCAGTGGCCACGGGTTCATGATGGCGCCGGAGGTCGGAAGGGCGGTTGCCGCGCTGGTCCTCGGCGAGGATCCTGGCGGCGCGATCGCCGATCTCCGCCCGGACCGCTTCGAGCGCGGTGCGCTGGTTCCCGAGTCTCAGATCGTATGACCGAGCTCCTGCAGCTCGGTGCCAACGGCCTCGTGACCGGCTCCATCATCGCCATCGGCGCCGTGGGCGTCTCGCTCGTCTACGGGATCCTCCGCATCGTCAACTTCGCGCACGGCGACTACCTGGTCTTCGGCGCCTACGTGGCGCTCGCCGTCAACGTCGGCTGGAACGGCCACATCGTGCTGGCGGCGATCGCGGCGATCGCGGCGACGGCGGTGCTCGCGGTCGGGCTCGAGTTCACGCTCTGGCGGCCGCTCCGTCGAAAAGGAGCCGGTCTCTTCAGCCTCTTCATTGCGGCGATCGGGCTCGCTCTCGTGCTCCGGCACGTCGTGTTCCTCGTCGGCGAGGCGAGGCCCCGCCGCTACGACGTGGACGTCTTCCAGGTTCACGAGCTCGGAGGCGTGCGGCTCTCCCAGAGCCAGCTGATCGCGGTCGCGATCGCGTTTGCTGCCATCGTCCTGGTCGGGCTCATGCTCGCCCGGACGGGCCTCGGAAAGGCGATGCGCGCCCTCTCCGACAACCGTTCGCTTGCGGCGGTGGCGGGAATCGACGTCGACCGGACGGTGGGGCTCACCTGGATGCTGGCGGGAGGGCTCGCCGGCATCGCCGGGCTCCTGCAGGCGCTGATCCTGAACGCCTTCACCCCCAACTTCGGCTTCCTGCTCCTTCTTCCGATCTTCGCCGCCGTCGTCCTCGGAGGCATCGGCAGCGCCTACGGCGCGCTCGTCGGCGGGGTCGCCCTCGGACTCGCGATGGAGGTCTCGACGTGGGACGCGTTGGCCGGGGGTGCGCCGGCCGTCTACAAGCCCGTCGTCGCCTTCGGCGTTCTCATCGTGGTCCTGCTCCTGCGGCCCCAGGGCGTCTTCGGGAAGGCCCGCGTCTTGTGACCATCGTCTCGCTTCAGTTCTGGGCGTTCGTCGGCGTGGTGGCGGGGATCTACACGATCCTCGCCCTTGGGCTCCAGGTGCAGTTCGGCTTCACCGGGCTCCTGAACTTCGGCCACGCCGCCTTCATGGCCGTGGGCGCGTACACCATGGCCATCCTCGTCGTCAAGACCGGCTGGCCGCTGTGGGCCGCGTCCCTGGCCGCGATCGCCGTGGCGATGGCCTTCGGCCTCCTGCTGGGCCTGCCCACGCTCCGGCTGCGAGCCGACTATCTGGCGATCACGACGATCGCCTTCGCGGAGATCGTCCGCTACGTCGCCATCAACGAGCAGGGCCTCACGGGTGGGCCGGTCGGGACGATCGCCCTCGCCGGGCCGGGCGAGGCGGCGAGCTACAACCGCGAGTGGCTGGACTTCCAGGGCTCGGTGCAGGACCGCCTGGAGAGCGTGCTCGGCGACGACGCGACGAGGGACGTCACGATGCTGATCCTCGTCTGGATTGTCGCCCTCGTCCTGCTCGTCCTCGTGGAGGCTGCCGTACGCACTCCATGGGGACGCGTGCTCAAGTCGATCCGCGAGGACGAGGACGCCGCCGCGGCGCTCGGCAAGAACGTCTTCGCGTACAAGCTCCAGGCGCTGACGATCGGGGCCGCGCTTGCGGCGATCGCCGGCCTCTTCTTCGCCTTCCAGTTCTCCTTCTTCAGCCCGGGCGACTTCGACCCGCTCGTCACCTTCTTCGCCTACACGATCGTCATCCTGGGCGGGACGGCAAGGAACTGGGCGGTGCCCGTCGGGGCGGTCGTCTTCGGGGTCATCTTCGCGGGCACGCGCTTCTTCGACTTCGCGCCCTTCTCGCTGCTCGAGTCGGGCGAGCGTGCCTACGTGCGGCTCATCGTGATCGGGCTCGTCCTCATCGGCCTGATCCTCTTCCGCCCGCAGGGGCTCCTCGGACGGCGAGACGAGATGGTGCTCGAGTGAGCCTCCTCCACGTGTACGACGTCGTGAAGCGCTTCGGCGGGCTCGCGGCTGTCGACGGAGCGCACCTCGAGGTGGAGGAGCGTTCGATCACGGCCCTGATCGGGCCGAACGGCGCGGGCAAGACGACGCTCTTCAACCTCATCTCCGGCTTCGTCCGCCCCGACCGTGGCTCGGTCCGGCTCGGCGAGGTGCGGATCGACGCGCGGCCGCCGCACGCTGTCAACCGGTGCGGGCTCGTCCGAACCTTCCAGACCCCCAGGGCGCTGACGCGCATGAGCGTCCTCGAGAACGTGCTGCTCGCGGCGCCCGACCAGTCCGGAGAGCGGCTCTGGCGCCTCGTCGCGTCGCCTCGAGCGGTGCGCCGGCGGGAGCGCGAGGTCGAGGACGAGGCGCGCGAGCTCCTCCGTCTGGTCCGGCTCGAAAGCCACGCGCACGACTACGCGGGCACCCTCTCCGGGGGCGAGCGGAAGCTGCTCGAGTTCGCCCGTGCGCTCATGACCGCACCGCGCATTGTGCTCCTGGACGAGCCGATGGCCGGCGTCAATCCGACGCTCGCCCTCCAGCTCCTCGACCACATGCGGACGCTGCGCGAGGAGCGGGGCCTGACCTTCCTGCTCATCGACCACGACCTGGAGGCGGTCATGTCGGTGAGCGATCGCGTCGTGGTGATGAACGAGGGCCGAGTCATCGCCGCGGGGACACCGGACGAGGTGCGTGCCGACCCGCTCGTGGTGGACGCATACCTCGGCACGCACGGGCGGGCGGCGGATTGAGCGCGCTCCTGGAGGTGGTCGACCTGCGGGCCGGCTACGGCGACCTCGAGATCCTGCACGAGGTCTCGGTGGCCGTCCTGCCCGGGGCGTTCGTCTCGGTGATCGGACCGAACGGGGCCGGAAAGTCCACGCTTCTGAAGGCGATCTACGGCCTGGTGGACACGCGGGGCGGCGCCGTCCGCTTCGATGGGCGCGACGTGACGGCCGGCCGGCCTCACGAGCTGACCCGCCTCGGGCTCAACTACGTCCCCCAGCTCGACAACGTCTTTCCGAACATGTCCGTGCTCGAGAACCTCGAGATCGGCGCGACGCCGCTCGAGGGCGGCGCCGCGGAGCGGATCGAGGGGGTCCTGGAGACGTTCCCGCTCCTGAAGGCCCGGCGTCGCCAACGCGCGGGGACGCTCTCCGGCGGCGAGCGGCAGATGCTGGCCCTCGCCCGGGCGCTCATGCCCGCTCCGCGCCTGCTGCTCCTGGACGAGCCGTCGGCGGCGCTCGCTCCCGCGGTCGTCGATGCGGTCTTCGAGC
The DNA here is from genome assembly GCA_035640195.1 of Gaiellaceae bacterium. Classification (GTDB taxonomy): domain Bacteria; phylum Actinomycetota; class Thermoleophilia; order Gaiellales; family Gaiellaceae; genus DASQWP01. Next base: position 15,896 of record DASQWP010000036.1, read on the forward strand.
GACTGGAGGCCGTCAACCGCGCCGGGATCGCCGTCCTCATGGTGGAGCAGAACGCGCGCCGCTCGCTCTCGCTCTGCGACTACGGTTACGTGCTCGACATGGGCAGTAACCGCTTCGAAGGGCCCGGCAGCGAGCTGCTCCACGATCCGAAGATCGCGCAGCTCTACCTCGGCGGCCGGGCGGAGTAGCGCCTACTCCCCGCCCTCGAACGTGAACGTCGTCTGCGTCGTGACCTCCGAGCCGTCGAACTGCCACACCTCGTAGATCGCCGAGCCAGGGTCGCCGTTCTCGTCGAAGTCGATCGGGCCCCACGCCCCCTCGTAGTCGATGTCCTCCCCTTCCAGCAGGGCCTGCACTGCCTGGTCGAGCTGCTCGAACGTGTACTTCTCGCCGGGAGGGCCCGAGACGGCCTGCAGGCTGCCCTTCATCTCATTCGGATCGGACGAGCCCGCGTCGAGCGCCGCGAGGAAAGCCAGCAGGACCGCGTCGAAGGAGGCGCCCTCGAACCCCGTCAGCGGCGAGCCTTCCTCCGCCTCCTGCTCGAAGAGCGCGTCGAAGGCGTCCCGCGCGGGCGCGTCCTCGGAGGTGGGAGCCGTGCCCCTGAGGCCCTCCGTCGCCTGCGCGCCGATGTTCTGGAGCTCCTCCGCGTTGCGCATCGCCTCCGTCATGAACGTCATCGTGGGGTCCCAGCCGCCGGCGCGGACGAGCGCGGGGCCGACCCGGGCGAACGTCTCGGGAAAGTCGATGATCACCCAGCCGTCGGGGCTTCCCCCGGCGAGCTGGCCCGCCTCGGTGTCGAAGGACGGCGCTTCCGGGTTCCACGTCACCGACGCGCCGATCGTGCCGCCTCCCTCCTCCCAGCCCTGCTCGAAGAGCTCCTTGAGGGCGGTGCCGAAGGCGTCGTTCCGGGCGCCGACGTTGATCGTCGCGTCGTTGCCGAAGGCGTCCGCGACGGCGTCCACGAGCGCGCTGCCCTGGAGGTTGTCCGAGGAGAGGATGCGGAAGACGAGGTCATCGTCCTCGAGGTCCGTGATCTCCGGCGCCGTCGACGTCGGCGTGATCTGGACGACCTCGTTCGGGATCGCCACCGACTCGGCGATCGGGATCGTGACGGAGCTGGCCATCGTTCCCAGGAGGACGTCGGCCTCGTCCGTCTGGACGTGCTTCGTGGCGGCTTCGACGCCGGCCTGCGACCTGCCCCCGTCGTCCTCCACCGGGAGCAGCGTCACCGTCACGTCCGAAAGGCCCTCGGCGTCGAGCACCCCCTGGATCTGCTCGACCGCGATGCGCGCCGCCTCGGCCTGCGAGGGACCGAAGGAGGCCAGGTCGCCTGTGAGCGGGAGGATGGGCCCGATCACGAGCTCGAACTCCATCCTCTCGCCCGTCTCGGCGACCGCGCCTGTACCAGTCCCGTCGCCCGCTTCGTCGTCGCCCCCGCAGCCCCCGGCCGCCAGGGACGCCAGGACGACCAGGGCGATGGCCAGAAGCCGGAAGAGCGCGTTCACGAGTGTCCTCCTCGGTTCGCGAGACTGGGCTGCCGACTATAAGCGGAAGTGGGGGACGACGCGAGACGCGAGCAGCTCGACGCCGTGGCGCGGGGTGAGCCCGTGAGGTGTCCCGAACTCGACGCGCGCGGCGCCCGCCTCGTAGAGGGCTTCCGCTCGCTGCGCGACCTCCGCCGGCGTGCCTGCGAACGCCAGCTTGTGGAGCAACTCGTCGGGGATCAGCTCGCCCGCGGCCTCGCGCTCGCCGGCGTCGACCAGCCGACGGACCTCCTCGAAGAGGCTTCCGGGAACCTCGAGCGTGGGATCGAGCCCGGCGACCACGGGAAAGTAGAGCGCCGCCTCCGCGCGCGCCCGCCGGCGCGCTGCGTTGCCGTCCTCGTCCACGACCGTCACGGCGCCCACGACGATCCCCACCCGGTCGTTGCCGATCCGCTCGCGCAGGACCGGGACGAGATCGGGGTTCGCGGTGCCGCCGATCTTCAGCTCCTCCGCCACCTCGCCTGCGAACGCCGCCGTCCGCTCTCCCCAGGTCCCGATCAGCAGCGGGACTTCGGGCCGGAGCGGCGTGTAGCGTAGGCGGGCGCCGGGCGCGAGGGAGAAGCGCTCGCCCGCGAACCCGGAGTCGTCCCCGGAGAGCAGGCGGCGAACGACGTCGACCGCCTCCCGGAGGGCGGTGAGCGGCCGCCGCTGCTCGATTCCCAGCCTCTCCAGCCACGTCCCGCGGACGAGGCCGAGGTAGGCGCGACCGGCGGAGGCGGCGTCGAGCGCGGCGATCTGGCCGGCGATCTCCACCGGGTGCAGTGTGAAGGGGTTGAGCGCTGCCGGACCGAGGCGGACGCGCTCGGTCGCGCGCGCCATCAGTAGGAGGGGATAGACGGCGGGCTGGAAGAAGAGGTCGTGGTAGACGGAGACGACGTCGAAGCCGCTCGCTTCCGCCAGGCGCGCGAGCTCAACGTACTCGTCCGGCGTCTTGTCCGACTGGAACGCGATCGAGACCTGCGTCACGTCAGGTCTTCGGAGCGCATCGTCCGCTCCCCGATGCGCTCGATGCGCATGATCAGGCGCTCCTCGGCGTCCGGGCAGGCCGCGAAGGTCTCCTGCTCGAGCCAGTCCTCGTCGGGGAGCCGGCGCTGCTTCGCCGGGAGGAGCGGCAAGACCGCCGAGAGCGCGTAGAGGCAGAAGTGGGCTCCCGCCGGGATGCGGATCCGGTTCGACTCCGTCAATTCGAAGTAGTCGCCGGGTCGAAGCCCGCAGACCGAGCGGCCCTCGATCCGCTCCACGGTCACGCGCAGGTCGAAGATCCGCATCTCGGGCACCGGGCAAGTCTTCCACGTCGGGGCGAGGAGGGGACTCGAAGACGTGTTGGAGGTGTATGGAGCCTGAGCGGCGGCCTCCGCGGGAGTCATGCGCCCCCCTCTCGTCCGGGAGTGCCGCGGCAGCGGCGACCGTGTCAGGCTCGGCGGCGGCTGTCGAGCGCCGCTCCGGCGGGGCTCAGTCCTTGTACGGGTCGTAGACGTCCCGGCCCGCCATGGCCACGCCCAGCGGGCGGAGGCGGCGCGTGACCCGCGCTGAGCCGGCGTGCGCGGCGAGGACGTCGGGTAGGCGCTTGTAGACCTCGGGCGCCTCGTCCGCGCCGCCGCCGACGAGGACGACGCCCTGCTCGCGCAGGCGCGCCTGCACGGCCGGCCAGTCGACCTCGCCGGGCTTCACTTGCTCCTCCACCCAGACTTTGCGCCCGGTGACGCGTTGCTTGCGGCGGCGCACCTTGCCGATCGCCTGCCGGCGGCTCATCATGCGGCCCGCCCCGTGGACGGTGGAGAAGAGCGACTGCTCGGCCTCCTCGCCGGCGACGCCCTCGAGGATGACCGATTCGTCCCCCATCGAGCCGCCGACGAAGCCCTCCTGGCCCGTCGCCGAACGTCTTGATCGTGCTCACGGGCTCGTGGCCCATGAAATCAGTAGGCGGTGGGCTTGGCTAGCGCCGGAGCCTGGCGTGGAAGCGGTAGTTGCGCCGGTCGTCCCGCGGGACTCCCAGACACGAGTAGAGCGGCGCGAAGTCGTCCGTGAAGCAGCGCCGCATTCGGGAGCTGCCGTTGGAGAGGATGAGGTCGACACGGCGGACAGCCCCGCGAGCGAAGGAGACGTGGCGCACGTCCCGCCCTCTCGAGTTCAGCGCGAAGCGGCGCACCCCAAAGGTGCCGTTGGTGCGATGGACGATCAAGCTGGCTCGCCCTCCGGATCCTGCGACGTCGACCTCAACCCGGAGGCGTGCCCTCCTGGAGACACCACTCCGCCGCGGCCGGAACGAGATGTAGTGCGTCGTGAGGTGGTTCAGGCGCCGAGCCTGCCAGCCCGTGCTGCGCCTCCCCGTTCCGAGCCGGAAGGACCGGTGGGTCGGCGTCCGCGGATAGTGCGAGCCGTCGAGGTAGGCGCGGAGGCGGTTGACCTCACCGAAGCGGCGGAACTCGTCTGCCAGGTTGCGACCGTTCGCCCGCAGGACCCTGGCGACGGCCTGGAGCGAGTAGTCGTCGGGCCCGAAGGCCCAGGCGGCGCGCTCCCAAACGCGGCGGATCACGGTCGGATCGCTTCCGAAGACCTTCTCCTCGAGAAAGCGCCAGAAGATCCAGGAGCCGTACTCCGAGTCGCCGAAGCCCCAGCGGTCGAGAGGTGAGCCGGGCCGCGTCAGCGGGCTGAAGCTGCGGAGATAGAAGATGTTGTCGTCGAGGTCGGGATAGACGGTCTCCTCCATGTTCGTGGCCGTCCCCTCCATCAGCCAGCCGTCCTCGAAGAGGTCGTACGCGCCCTGAACGGCGTGGAAGAACTCGTGCGCTGCCGTGACCTTCAGGAAGCCGTCCGGATCGGGCGGGTCCCCGGGCGGCGTGCCGTACTCCGCGACGCTGTAGTCGTCGTCGACGACGCAGTAGACGGGGTATGCGAAGTCGCTCGGGAAGTGCAGCAAGACGTCGGTGTCAGGCGCGCAGTAACCGAAGATGCCACGACCGAGGTTGTCGAGGTAGACGTCGAGGCGATCGTCCCCACCCTTCCCGAAGTCTGGAAGAGGTTCGCGGTAGTCGAGCGTCTCCACCTCGTGGTCCCAAACAGCCTCGAACGTGTCCTGCACCCGAGCCGGATACGAGAGATCGGTGGGCTTGTCCGACGTCGTCGTCACCCAGTGGACGCAGACCTCGTCGCCGACCCCGCAGTCGGGCGTGGCACGTGTGGCGGCGGGAGACCAGCCGTTCCCGACCTGCACGTCGCCGTCGCCGGGGCGCGCGAGCACGCGTTCCCCTTGACGGCGCTCGGCGCCCGACAGCTCTCGCAGCCGAATGGCCAGGTCGCGGAGGATGAGCGTGGCGTCGCGCCCGGCCGGCCGCTCGACGTCACCGAACTCGCGGCGCACCGCTCCCAGCCGGAAGAGCGAGCGGGCGCGCTCGAGCGCGTACTGCGCCTCCGTCAGCCTGCCCCGGGTGAGCGCGCGCTGAAGGCCGTCTTCGGCAGCCGGAGCGAGCGCGGGGAGCTGCCGCGGCTGGGCCGAGGCCGCCCCCGTCCAGGCTGCAAAGGCGGCAAGGACCAGCAGGAATGCCGCCGACACTCTCATAGACCCCACGCTCCACTCATCGGCCGGGCCGGAGCATACTTGAGTCGCCGGGCGGCTTCCGCCCCGATCGTTACACTCGGGCCGGTGAGCGTCGTGGAGCAGGTCGTGCAGGAGAACCTCGTCCGCGTCCTCGATCACGGGTTCTTGGCGCTCGACGGTGCGCTTGCGACAGACCTCGCCGTCGTCAACGGCGCGCGGGTCTCCTTCAACCAGGAGTCGGAGGAGCTGGGCGAGCGCGATGCCGGCCTGATCCGCTTCCTCATGCGCGAGCGGCACGGCAGCCCGTTCGAGCACGGGTATTTCCGTTTTCTCGTCAAGGCGCCGCTCTTCGTCGTCCGCGAGCACCACCGGCACAGAGCCGGCCACTCCTACAACGAGTGGAGCGGCCGCTACTCCAAGATGGAGGCCGAGTTCTACGTCCCCGAGTTCGTCCGGACTCAGGTGGGGAAGCCGGGCGCGTACACGTTCGAGCCGGTCGACGAGGAGACGAGAGAGGCGGCGCGACGCGAGATCGAGGAGAACGCGGCGCGTGCGTTCGAAGCGTACGAGCGCCTGCTCGAGCAGGACGTCGCGAAGGAGGTGGCGCGCTCGGTGCTTCCACTCTCCACCTATACGAAGTACTACTGGAGTTGCAATCCGCGGAGCCTCATGCACTTCTGCGGCCTCCGGAACCACGAGGCGGCGCAGTACGAGATCCGCGAGTATGCCGCCGCTGCGGAGTCCTTTCTCGAGCAGCTGATGCCGATCACCCACGCCGCGTTCGTGGTGAACGGGCGCGTCGCCCCGTAGGTTCGCTCAGCTGATCGGCGCGCGCAGGAGCCAGGGCGACTCGCCGTCGTCCTGCAGGCGCGAGACGACCCAGGTGTCGTAGTCCGAGAGGCGGTAGGAGACCGTCATGTGCACGGTCGTATCGTCCGCGCCGACGGAGAAGGTGCCGCAGCTTGCTTCCCACTCGCCGTCCTTCGCCAGCCAGAGGTAGTAGAACTCGCCCTCCGGAAGGTCCGGCAGGCCGGAGACGTCGAGCCGGAGCTCCCAGTTGCCCGACTCCTCGTCCCGGGCGCCTACGCGGATGACCGCGGCGGCGTCGCGCGCGCTCTCCGTCGGCTGCATGGGGACCGTGAACCGGGTCTCGAAATCGCCGTCGTCCGTCCAGCGGCCGAGCCCGAAGGCCGCCGCCGCCAGGGCGGCCGCGAGCGCTATGCCGAGCGCCAGGCGGCGGCGCGACCATGGCGTCACGGAGCGCTCGGCGAGGCGCGCGACCGACTGGGTGAGCGACTGCGGCACCTGGGCCGGGGGCGCGGGCACCGCGCGCAGGAGCGCGTCGGCTTTCCGGATGCTCTCGAGCTCCTCCGGCGGCAGATCCTCGCCGACGAGGTCGCGGAGGTCGGGAGGCTCTCTCACTGTCGCACCTCGTCGAGGAGCGTCGCGAGCCGGGCGAGGCCGGTGCGGGTCCGCGTCTTCACGGTGCCGAGCGGCACGTCCAGGTAGCTGGCGATCTCGGCCTGCGAGAGCCCGCTCCAGTACGCCAGTTCGAGGACTGCGCGCTCGCGCTCGGGGAGCTGCTCGACGGCCGAATGAACGCGCCACGAGAGCCACGAGAGCTCGACGACCTCGTCGGGGCCCGCTGCCGGCGAGGCCTCCTCCTGCGCCTCGGCCACGGGCTCGCGCCGCTGCCGCGCCCGGTCGATGATCGCGTGGCGGGCGACGGCGTAGAGCCAGGCGGAGCCGGAGCCGCGCTCGGGGCGGAAGCTCCGGGCGGAGCGCCAGACGGCGGCGAACGTCTCCTGGGCGGCCTCCTCGGCGCGGCCGTTGTCGCCCAGCTGGCGAATCGCCATCGCGAGCACGGGGCGCGCGAAGCGCCGGTAGAGCTCCGTGAACGCGTCACCGTCGCCCTCGGCGACCCGTTGGATCAGCTGAGCGTCGGTCTCTGCGGTCGCCAATGCGGCAAGAGACATATCGCTGCGGGATACGGAACTCAACCGGGAAGCGGTTTGCCGGGCGCCGGGCCGAGCAGCCGCCCTCCGTCGACCACGAGCGAGGTTCCGGTCACGAAGCCCGCGCGCGTGAGATAGACGACCGCCTCGGCCACGTCGTCCGGCGAGCCGAGCCGTCCGAGGAGCGTCTCGGCCGCCCGGCGCTCTTCCTGCCCCGGCGCCACGGCCACCGGCCCCGGGGCGACTCCGCAGACGCGAACCTCCGGCGCGAGAGCGCGCGCGAGCACCCGTGTGAGCATTGCCTGGGCCGACTTGGCGGCGCAGTGGGGGGCGAACGACGGCCAGGCCTGGTAGGCCGCGACGTCCTCCACGAGGACGAGGAGGCCGAGGTTCGAGTCCCGCAGATGGGGAGCGGCCGCCTGCGCCACGAAGAAGCTTCCCTTCGCCGTCGCGCCGAAGGCGGCCTCCCAGTCCTCCTCGGTCACCTCGGCGACAGGCTTCGGGACGAAGCCCTCCGCAGCCGCGTGGACGACGAGGTCGAGCCCGCCGAGCTCTTCCGCGGTTCGCTCGACGAGGGCCCGGGCCGTCTCGGCGCTGCGCAGGTCGCCGTCCGCCCGGCCCGCGGCCTTGACCCGAAACGCCTCCCGCTCGAGCCGCCCGGCCACGACGCGGCCTACACGGCCGGTGCCGCCGGTGACGAGCGCAGCGTACGAGGATGCCATTCGGGGAACGATAAGCTGCCCGCCGCACAGTCGAGAAACGGGAAAGGTGAGCATGACGACCCTGGCTTTCAACCGCGAGGAGATCGCGGCGCGCGAGCTCAAGCCGGCGCTCCTCGAGCTGGACGGCATCTCCCGCGCCTCCGTCGAGGCGCACTACACGCTCTACGAGGGCTACGTGGCGAAGCGAAACGAGATCCTCAGGAAGCTGGGCGAGGTCGACCTCGGCTCCGCGAACCAGGTCTATTCGGACGTCCGCGCACTCAAGATCGACCTGACCTTTGCGGTCGGCGGCGTCAAGAACCACGAGATCTACTTCGAGCACCTGGGCGGCGGCGGAGGGTCGCCGGACGGGGCGATCGGCGACCTGATCGAGCGCGACTTCGGAAGCGTGGAGGCCTGGCGGGCCGACCTGAGGGCGAGCGGGATGAGCGGCCGCGGGTGGGCCTGGACGGCCTACGACTGGGACGAGCAGCGGCTCTTCAACTACATCGGCGACACGCAGAACACGTTCCCGATCTGGAACGCGACGCCGCTCGTGGCGCTGGACGTCTACGAGCACGCGTATTTCCTCGACTACCGGACCGACCGTGCCTCCTACATCGAAGCCTTCTTCGGCAACCTGGACTGGGGCGTCGTGAACGAGTGGGTGGCGAGGTACCAGATCGAGACCTGATCTGAGCGCCGCCCTCCTCATCCCGCTCGGCTACCTCCTCGGCAGCCTGCCGTGGGGCTACTGGCTGCCGCGCCTGTTCGTCGGGGTCGACATACGCACCGTCGGGAGCGGGAATCCGGGGGCGACGAACGTGTGGCGGACGTTCGGCTTCAAGCTCGGGCTCGCCGTGGCCCTGCTGGACATCGCCAAGGGTGCGGCGGCGGCGCTCCTCGGGGTCTGGCTCGCCGGCGACATGATCGGCGTCCTCGCCGGGGTGGCCGCGATGGTGGGCCACTGGCGTCCGCTCTTCCTGCGTTTCGCGCGCGGGGGGAAGACGGTTGCGACGACGGGCGGGGTCGCGCTCGCGGTGGCTCTCTTTCCGGCGCTCGCCGCCGCGGGGACCTGGATCGTGGTCTTCCTGGCGACGCGCTACGCCTCGGTCGCCTCTCTCGCCGGCGCGATCGCGCTGCCCGCCTTCGCCGTCCTCTTCGGGTCCTCCTGGCCGGTGCTCGCCTTCACGGCGGGCGCCGCGGCGGCGATCATCCTCCTCCATCGGACCAACATCGCCCGGCTCTTGGCCGGCGAGGAGCATCGCATCGAGCTCCGCCGCCGCCGCGCCCCGACGGTGGGCACTGGAGCCTCCGGAACGCCGCTGCACTCGAAGCGAGCCTGAGGCGCAGTCTGACCATCGTCCAGAGAGGCCATGCCGGGGTCAGACCCCGGCGTGTCCCGAACAGCCGTGTCCGGGGCCAGGCCCCGGACGTGTCCGGCTGGGCCGGGGTCCGACCGCCCTTGCCCAGCCGGCGCCGACCTCGCGCAAGCTTGTGTGCTGCTTGGCCGTCCGAGCGCGTGGCCGGGGTCAGACCCCGGACGTGTCTGGCACGGCCATGCCGGGGTCAGATCCGGCCGTGTCCGGAGGCGCCGTGCCGGGGGCCAGGCCCGGGACGTGTCCGCCCGAGCCGGTGCCCGACCGCGTGCCCGCCTAGACGGCGCGGAGCCAGTCTCTAAGCTCGGTGTGGTGCGCGGAGTGCTCGCCTCCCGCGAGCTCCTCGCGGACCTCGCCCGCGGTTCCGAAGCGCTCGGCGAGGACGTCGTGGTTGTGGATCGTCTCGAAGTTGACCTGGCGGGCGAGCACGAAGTCGCCGTCCTCGAGCTCCCCGTACGCCTCGAGCGCGCTCCGCAGCATCAAACGGACGGAATCCTCGACGAAGCGCGGCGCGAGATGGGCGTGCTCGACGACGAAGAGCTCGTCCGGACGCTTGAGGAGCTCGTAGATCGGCGAGCTCATGGAGCGCTCGACGATGTCGACGAGGTCCTCCGCGTCGAGGCGCAGCTGCGTGCCGAGCAGCAGCGTCCCGCGGCCCCGCTGGTTGTGCGTGGCGAGGGGGACGAGCTCGAGGATGCGCTCCACGTCCGCGCCCTCGAAGCCCGCCGCGCCGAGGCGCTCGGCCGCCTCGTCGCGCACGAGGCCTTGGGCGCACGGGCACGCGTTGATGCCGGTGGCCTCGACGCCCACCACGCGCCGTGACGCGCGAGGCGACGCCGCCGCGACACCCACCAGCGTGACGAGCTCCTGGGTCTGGAGCCCCGTGACCGGCGTCGCTCGCTCGATCGGGTACCGCGCGCGGATCGTGACCTCGGCGCGGCAGGCGTCTTGGCGCTGGACCACGTG